>NZ_JBFAWG010000027.1:0-90554 GCF_040680215.1 Streptomyces sp. NPDC052107 | reverse complement strand
ACTGGCGGCACCTGGCAACTCGCCCCTGCCACCGCATAGCGAACAGGGGCTGCCCGGCCTACGGCCGGACAGCCCCTCACCAAGATCTTCATGAGTCTTCTAGCGCTTGTTCGCGAACTTCCAGGCGGTGGGCAGGGCGCCCATCGCCAGGGCGGCCTTGAGGGCGTCGCCGATCAGGAACGGGGTGAGGCCGAGCGCGACGGCCTTGGAGAGGGACATGTCGCCCGCGTAGGCCAGGTAGGGCACGCCGACGGCGTAGATGATGGCCTCGCCGAGGAGCATCGTGCCCGCCATGCGCAGCGGCGAGCGGTCGGCGCCGCGCCGGGCCAGGGCGCCGACGGCGGCCGAGGCGAGCAGCATGCCGAGGATGTAGCCGAAGGAGACCGAGGCCGCGCCGGAGGTGCCGTCCGCGAACCACGGCATGCCCGCGACACCGGCGAGCGCGTACAGGGCGAGGGAGAGGAAGCCGCGGCGGGCGCCGAGCGCGGTGCCGACGAGCAGCGCGGCGAAGGTCTGACCGGTCACCGGCACCGGGGAGCCGGGCACCGGGACGGCCACCTGGGCCGCGAGTCCGGTGAGCACGGCACCGCCGACGACGAGGGCCGCGTCGCGGACGCGGGACGCGGGGAGCAGGTCGGCGAGGACTGCGCCGGGGCGAGCGGTGGCGGTGGCGGTACTCATGGGGACTCCGCGGGTGACGGGGACATGCTGGGACACGGTGACGCTATCCCAGCCGACTCGGGCCGATCACCGTCAGCGCTCGACAAAGGGCGGAACGACAGCTTGGTGGACTTCGAACAAAGAATGCGGGCTACACCGATCAGGGCGTGACACTGGTCACTGAGGCGGGGACGCGTCGCTCACTCGGCGGGGCACCGAGGGGACTGTGGGATCCCACCAAATGAATCCTGGTCGTCTGGTCGGATTCACCTTTCCTGCCCTACTCTTCCAGCCATGGTTGCCCAGGCCCGGTACTTCACCTCGCGTCGCTATGTCGACCTGCGACGCCAGGGCACGGCCACCTGTCGCCGCCCGGGGTAGGGGCGGACCGCTCGGCACGCCTCTCCTTTCGCATCCCCTCGAAATCCGAGACGTGTCGGCCCCGCTTCCCGAGGACGGTCCTCCATGCCCCGTACCGCGGTATCCACCCTTGTCTCGCCCGTTCCGCGTGCCGCCGACAGCGACCGGCGGCGCACCAGCGCCAGTGCCGTGCTGCGGTCGGTGCTGGAGCACGGACCGGTGGCGCGCAGCACCATCGCCCGGTTCACCGGGCTGTCGCCCGCGTCGGTGACCGAGCACTGTGCCCGGCTCGCCGAACTCGGGCTGGTCCGGGAGTCCGCACAGCCGCGCCGCTCGGGCGGGGTCGGCCGGCCGCATGTCCCCGTCGACCTGGACGACACGGGATTCCTGGTCGGCGGGGTGCATGTGGCCGTGCCGTACACGACGGTCGCACTGCTGGATCTGCGCGGCCGGGTGGTGGCCCGGCGCGAGCTGCAGCACGAACGGACCGATCCCGGCTGGGTGCTGGCGCGGGCCGCCGAGGGACTCTCCGGGCTGCTCGCCGGGGTGCCGGGCCGCCGGCCGCTGGGGGTCGGGGTGGCCGTCGGCGGCTGGGTGGACCGGGAGACCGGCAGCGTGGTCGAGCACGAACTGCTGGGCTGGCGCGAGGTACCGGTGCGGGAGCTGCTCGGCACCCGCACCGGACTGCCGGTCCATGTGGACGGGCACGCACGGGCGTTGGTGAACGGGGAGCGGCTGTTCGGGCGGGCCCGGGGCAGCGCGAGCGTGCTGCATCTGTTCGTGGGCAATGTGGTCGACGCGGCTTTCGCCACCCATGACGAGGTGCATCACGGACCACGTTCGGCGGCCGGGGCGATCGCGCATCTGCCGGTACCGGGCGGCACCGAACCCTGCCCGTGCGGCCGTACCGGCTGCCTCCAAGTCGAGTTGAGCGAGCGGACGCTGTGCCGGCGGGCCCGGGCTGCGGGGGTGATCGGTTCGACCAATCCGATGCAGGTGGTGGCCTCGGCGGCGGCCGGGGACGCGGTGGCCCGGCGGCTGCTGGTCGAGCGGTCCCGGACGACGGGGCGGGCGGCCGGGCTGCTGATGGACGTGCTCAATCCGGAGACGGTCGTGGTGACCGAGGTGGGTGTCATCCACTTCGAGGACTGTCTGAGCGCGCTCAGGGAAGCGGCCGGAAAGGACCGGTCCACGGCGGTGGAACCGACGAGTTTCCCGGATTCCGTGCTCGCGGTGGCGGGCGGTTCGGTGGCCCTTGACGTGGTGTTCCGGGATCCGCTGGGCGCGTCAGCTGAGGCTATTTAATTCAGAAACTCGGAATGTTGACAGGGAGTGTTCGTGGCCGGGAACATGCTGGTCATGAACCCGCTCGCGAGCTGTCGCACCCTCTGTTGCTGACACGTTGCCGCGCATGAAGCGCGTGTTTCCGTCTGCGTGAGTTCTTTCATCTCCGGCCTTTCCCCACCCGGAATTCCGCCTACCTTTCTCCGCTCTTTTCGTCTGGAGAGCCTCCCATGCACCGTCGTCTCTTTCTCACCTCCCTGCTGGGCGCGTCCGCCGCCGTCACGGGCCTGGCCGGCTGCGCCAAGGGGGATGCCTCGGCCGACACCACCGGCGCCGCGACCGAGCCGCTCGCGGACAAGGTCCCGGCGGGCACCAGCCTGAAGATCGCCTCGTACCTGGGCCAGCAGCAGTTGCAGTTCCGGCTGGCAAAGCTGCCCAAGCTGCCGTTCACCGTGTCGAGTTGGCTGAATATCGGGGCGGGCCCGGACGTCATCAACGCCTTCCGCGCAGGGTCCCTGGACCTCGCCGACAACGCGGGCATCCCGCCGATCCAGGCGCACTACCAGGGCTTCGACGCGAAGATCGTGGCGATCGACCTCACCCGCAAACCCAACTACCTCTTCGCCACCAAGCCCGGCAGCGACATCCACACCGTCGACGACTTCAAGGGCAAGCGGCTCGCCTTCTCGCAGGGTCAGGCCCAGGGCGTCGTCCTGCTCCGGGCGCTGAAGAAGGCGGGTCTCGCGTACGGCGAGGTGAAGCTGGTCCCGCTGACCAGCAACCAGTTCCTCACCGCCCTGCAGTCCGGGCAGGTCGACGTGGCCCCGCTCGCCAACAACCAGGCGCCCGCGTATCTGAAGCAGTACGCGGCGAAAGGCGCCCGCACCATCCCCACCGATGTCGTCGACCTGCTCAACCTGCTGTGGGCGCCGCAGTCCGTGCTGGACGACCCCGCGAAGGCCGCCGCGATCGCCGCCTACGTCCCGCAGTGGGCCCAGGGCCAGGTGTGGCAGTACGAGCACCCGGACGTCTGGAACGAGGAGTTCTACGTCAAGACGCAGAACCTGACCCTGGAGCAGGCGCGGGGCATTACCCGGCTCGCCAACAAACCGCTGTTCCCGCCCGGTTGGGACGAGGCGGTGAAGTGGGAACAGGACACGGCCGATCTGCTCGCCGAGGGCGGGTTCGTGAAGAAGTTCGACGTCTCCTCGCTCTTCGACCACCGCTTCGAGTCGATCGCCGCCAAGGCCGTGTCCGAGGAGTACCGGAAATGACCGCCGTGACCACGACGACGACCGCCTTCGCGGCGACGGAGGCCGGGGAGGTTCCCCAGGTCCGCAGGCCGAGGCGCCTCTCCCCCGGCCGCCGGCTGCCCGTTGCCCGGCTGATCGGCCCGCTCGTCGTCCTCGCCCTGTGGACGGCCGCCTCCGCCGCCGGAGCGCTCGACACGGGTGCCATTCCCGCGCCCTGGACGGTCATGCGGACGGCCGGCCATCTGTGGACCGCCGGCACCCTGCCCACCGACATCCTGACCTCGCTGCAGCGGGCCGGATACGGCTTCGCGATCGGTCTGGCCGCGGGCGTGCTGCTCGCGCTCGCCGCCGGGCTCAGCCGGACCGGGGAGGCGCTGATCGACGGAACCGTGCAGTTCAACCGGGCGATCCCGACCCTCGGCCTGATCCCGCTGTTCATCCTCTGGCTGGGCATCGGGGAGACCTTCAAGGTCGCCATCATCGCGATCGTCGTCTACATACCGATCTATCTGAACACGCATGCCGCGCTGTCCGGCATCGATGGCCGGTACGTCGAACTCGCCGAGGTCCAGGGCCTGTCGAGGCTCACCTTCATCCGCCAGGTGGTGATCCCCGGCGCACTGCCCGGATTCTTCGTGGGACTCCGGCTCGGTGTGACGGGTTCCTGGCTGGCCCTGGTGGTGCTGGAGCAGATCAACGCCACCAGCGGGCTCGGCTACATGATGTTCCAGGCGCAGAACTACGGCCAGACGGACGTCATCCTGGTCGGCCTGCTGATCTACGGCGTCTTCGGCCTGGTCACCGACAGCGTGGTTCGTCTCATCGAACGGAGGGTGCTGTCGTGGCGCCGCACACTGAGCAGCTGACCCGCCCTGCCGTCCGGCTCAAGGGCCTGACCCGGTCCTTCGACGACCGTACGGTCCTCGACGGCATCGACCTCGAACTGCCCGCCGGCCAGTTCACGGCCCTGCTCGGGCACAGCGGCTCGGGCAAGAGCACCTTGCTGCGGGCCGTCGCCGGACTCGACCACGCGGTCGCGGGCGGCGGACAGCTCACCGCCCCCGAGCGAGTCTCGGTCGTCTTCCAGGACTCCCGGCTGCTGCCCTGGCGCCGGGTGCTGGACAACGTCCTGCTCGGCACGGACGGCAGGGACGCCGAGGAGCGCGGCCGGGCCGCGCTGGAAGAGGTCGGCCTGAAGGGCCGCGAGCGTGCCTGGCCGGGCGAACTGTCCGGCGGCGAGGCCCAGCGAGCCGCACTCGCCCGCTCCCTGGTCCGCGAACCGGAACTCCTGCTGGCGGACGAACCCTTCGGCGCGCTGGACGCGCTGACCCGTATCAAGATGCACAACCTGCTGCGCGACCTGTGGCAACGCCACCGGCCGTCCGTGCTGCTGGTCACCCACGACGTCGACGAGGCGATCGTGCTCGCCGACCGGGTCCTCGTCCTGGACCAGGGCCGCATCGGCCTCGACCTGTCCATCGACCGCCCCCACCCTCGCTCCTACCGCGAGCCGGTCCTGGGCGAATACCGCGAGCGGCTCCTGACCGCACTGGGCGTCACGGAGGACCATCGGTGACACGGAGAAGGCTCCATCTGAACGCGTTCCTCATGAACACCGGGCACCACGAGGCGTCGTGGCGGCTCCCGGAGAGCGACCCGTACGCGCACGTCGACCTGAAGCACTACGTGCGGCTCGCACGAATCGCCGAGCACGGCACCTTCGACTCCCTCTTCCTCGCCGACGGGCCCCAGCTGTGGAGCAACCTCGCCCAGCGGCCGGCCGGTGCCCTGGAACCGCTCACCCTGCTGACCGCCCTGGCGACGGCCACCGAGCACATCGGCCTGATCGCCACCGCGTCCACGTCCTACAACTCGCCCTACAACCTGGCCCGCACGTTCGCCTCGCTGGACATCATCAGCGGCGGCCGGGCCGGGTGGAACATCGTCACCACCGCGGGAGCCGAGGCCGCCAGGAACTTCGGGCTCGCCGAAGAGCCCCCGCACGCCGAGCGGTACGCCCGCGCGGCCGAGTTCCTCGATGTGGCGCTGAAGCTGTGGGACAGCTGGGAGGACGACGCGGTCGTCGCCGACAAGGCGGCCGGCGTCTGGGGCGACGACAGCAAGATCCACCCGCCCCGGCACCAGGGCACGTACTTCAGCGTGGCCGGTGCCCTCAACGTCCCTCGCACACCTCAGGGTTACCCGCTCCTGGTGCAGGCGGGATCGAGCGAGGACGGCAAGTCCCTCGCCGCCCGCTACGCGGAGGCGGTCTTCACCGCCCAGCAGACCCTCGCCGACGCCCAGGACTTCTACGCCGACCTCAAGTCCCGGACGTCACGGGCGGGAAGGGATCCCGAGCACATCAGGGTGCTGCCCGGGATCGTGCCCGTACTCGGCTCGACGGAGGCGGAGGCACGGGAGGCGGAGCGGCTGCTGGAGGACCACATCGTGTACGACCATGGGGTGGGCCGACTGGAGAACCTGCTGCAACTGCCGCCCGGTGCACTGGAGCTGGATGCCCTGCTGCCCGCCGACCTGCCGCCCGAGTCCGCCGTCGAGGGCGCCAAGAGCCGCTACACGCTCGTGGTCGAACTGGCCCGGCGCGAGAAGCTCACCGTACGGCAGCTGATCGCGCGGCTCGGCGGCGGGCGCGGCCACCTCACCTTCGCCGGGACGCCCGAGCAGATCGCCGACCAGATCGGGACGTGGTTCACGCAGGGCGCCGCCGACGGTTTCAACATCATGCCCGCCGTGCTGCCCTCGGGCCTGGACGCCTTCGTCGAGCACGTCGTACCGCTCCTGCGCACCCGCGGCCTGTTCCGCGACGAGTACGGCCCGCACCAGACCCTCCGGGAGCGCTACGGCCTTCCCCGCCCCGCCAACCAGCACACCGCAGCCCTCGTCTGAAAGGACCCGCACATGTCCCTCGACATCACCAAGGTCACCGCACGCATCGGCGCCCGCGTCTCCGGCGTCGACATCACCAAGCCCCTCGCCCCGGAGGAGGTCGCCGCGATCCGCGAGGCCCTGAACGTCCACAAGGCGCTCGTCTTCGACGCGGGCGGTCTGGACGACGCGGGCCAGCAGGCCTTCGCCCGCCACTTCGGTGATCTGACCACCGCCCACCCGACGGTCGGCGCGGTCGACGGCGCCCCGAACGTGCTGCCCGTGGACAGCGAGCGGGGCCGCGCCAACCACTGGCACACCGACGTCACCTTCGTCCTCAACCCGCCGCAGGCCAGCACCCTGCGCTCGATCACCGTCCCGCCGTACGGCGGCGAGACCCTGATCGCCAACGCGGCCGCCGCCTACCGGGACCTGCCCGAGCCGCTGCGCCGCCTCGCCGACACCCTGTGGGCCGAGCACACCAACGACTACGACTACGCCGTGCCGGACGAGGAGATCGACGAGGAGAAGGCCGCCCAGCGCGCCCAGTTCACCTCCATCACGTACCGCACCGCCCACCCGGTGGTCCGGGTCCACCCGCTGACCGGAGAGCGCGGGCTGTTCGTCGGCGGGTTCGCGCAGCGGATCGTCGGCCTGTCCGTCGGCGAGTCCCGCAGGATCCTGGACCTGTTCCAGGCGTACGTCACCCGTCCGGAGAACATCCTGCGCCACCGCTGGGCGGAGAACGAACTCGTCCTCTTCGACAACCGGATCACCCAGCACTACGCCATCGACAACTACGACGGACGGCCGCGCCGGCTGCACCGGGTGACCGTCGCCGGTGACGTCCCGGTCGGCATCGAGGGCAAGGAGAGCTATTCGATCGAGGGCGACGCCTCGCACTACACGCCGGTCGCGGCGTAACTGGATTCTCACCCTCCGTACAGAGGGTGTCCGGATACTGGGCGGCCCCTTCGTCTGAGCGGACGGGCCGCCCAGACTGACGGGGTTTTTGCCCGCCCATTGCCTTTGCCCGGGAGAGCCGCGCCCATGCCCACCAGCACCACCACGGAGACCCCACCGCAGGAACAGGCCGTCTCCCTCTCCCACGGCCTCAAGCAGCGCCATCTGTCGATGATCGCCCTGGGCGGGGTGATCGGCGCGGGTCTGTTCGTCGGCTCCGGCGCGGGCATCGCCGCCGCCGGTCCGTCCATCGTCATCGCCTACACGCTCTCCGGCCTGCTGGTGACGCTGGTGATGCGGATGCTGGGCGAGATGTCGGCCGCCCACCCGTCGTCGGGCTCCTTCTCCGCGCACGCCGAGCGGGCGATCGGCCCCTGGGCGGGCTTCGCCGCCGGCTGGTCGTTCTGGGTGCTGCTGTGCACGGCCGTCGGCCTGGAGGGCATCGGCGCCGCGAACATCGTGCAGGGCTGGCTGCCGGGCACCCCGCAGTGGATGTGGGTGGCCCTGTTCATGGTGGTGTTCTGCGGGGCGAACCTGGCCGCCGTGAAGAACTTCGGCGAGTTCGAGTTCTGGTTCGCCGCGCTGAAGGTCGGCGCGATCAGCCTGTTCCTGATCCTCGGCGTGCTGGCCATCGCCGGTGTGCTCCCCGGCACGGACTCCCCCGGCGCCGCCAACCTCAGCGACTTCATGCCGCACGGCAACCAGGGACTGCTGGTCGGCCTGCTCGCCTCCGTCTTCGCCTACGGCGGGCTGGAGACGGTCACCATCGCGGCCGCCGAGTCCGAGAACCCGGTCAAGGGCGTGGCGTCCGCCGTCCGCACGGCCATGTGGCGCATCGCCCTGTTCTACATCGGCTCGATGGCGGTCGTCGTCACCCTGGTCCCCTGGAACTCCAGCGAGGTCCTGGAGAAGGGTCCGTACGTCGCCACGCTCGACCACCTCGGCATCCCCGGTGCGGGCCGGCTGATGAACGTCGTCGTCCTGGTCGCCCTGCTGTCCGCGATGAACGCCAACATCTACGGCTCCTCGCGCATCGCCTACTCGCTGGTCGAGCGCGGCCAGGGCCCGAAGGCACTGGTCAAGCTGTCCGGCGGGGTCCCCCGGATCGCGGTCCTCACCTCCTGCTTCTTCGGGTTCGCCTGTGTGCTGCTCAGCTACTGGCGCCCGAACGACGTCTTCCCGTGGCTGCTGAACATGATCGGCGCGGTCATCCTGGTCGTCTGGATCTTCATCGCCGTCTCCCAGCTCCTGCTGCGCCGCCGTATCGAGCGCGAGGCCCCCGAGAAGCTGGTCGTGCGCATGTGGGCGTTCCCGTGGCTGACCTGGGCCGCTCTGGCCGGCATGGTCGCGATCTTCGTCCTGATGGCCCGCGAGCCGGACACCCGCGTCCAGCTCTGCTCCACCGGCGGCATGACCCTGGTCCTGGCGGTCGTGGGCTACCTCTGGCAGCGGCTCCGCGCCAAGCGCTGACGCCCCCACGCCGAGAAGGCCCCCGCGTGCGACACGCGGGGGCCTTCCCGTTGCGCTGCACCGGGTCCGGCTCCCGGATTGTGGCGGCCACGGGCAGGAGGGACGGTGGTCGCGGGACCGTCGGTGCGACGGTGCTCTCCGTACGACGGAGAAAGCGCACCCCTGTCACGGAAGCGTGCCGTGCTTTGTCCTCCCTGCGAAGCAAGTCGTGTGAGCCCGGAACCGCCCACGTGCGACAGTCCGTGAGCCGTTTCCTCATCACCATGCTGTGCGAGCCGGGACAGCCCATGCTCACCCTGGTCGACGACGAGGAGCTGGCGCAGCGTCGGCACCTGCGAGCTCCCCGTCCCGGCGCGTGATCCGCCGCTGAAGGGCGCCACCCCGACCGCCGTCTTCGACGCCTTCCCCTTACGCGCAGGGCACGTTCAGCGAGAGCAGCGCGGTGTGCTCGCCGTCGACTCGGATCTCGCTCACCGCCGCGTTGCGCAACTTCGGCAGGACGCGGCGGTATTCGGCGAGTGGAACGCCGAGCAGTGAGCACAGCACCAGCCGCAGCAGGGTGTTGTGCGCGACGACCAGGACCCGCCCGCCGGGGTGGGCGGCGGCGATGCGGCGCAGGGCGGCGCTCCCGCGCCCGGCCGCCGCGCGGGGGTCCTCGGCGCCGGGGAAGGGGTGCGCCACCGGGTCGGCGCAAAACGCGTCCGCCGCCTTCGGGTTCTCCGCCGCGAACTCGGCGAGCGTACGGCCCTCCACCACCCCGAAGTCGCATTCCCGCAGGTCGGGTTCGCGCCGCAGGGTGAGACCCAGGGCCCGGCAGGCGGGGTCGGCCGTGGCGATCGCCCGGGACAGCGGCGAGGTCCGGACGGCGTCCACCGGATGCGCGGCGGCCCACCTTCCCAGCGCCTCTGCCTGGGCGTACCCGGTGTCGGTGAGCGCCACATCGCTGACTCCGGCATACCGGTTCTCGGCATGCCACACGGTCTGTCCGTGGCGGGCGAGGAGCAGGGTGGCGGGGGTCATGGGCGGCAGTATCCCCGCGGGCTCGCTGCGGGCCGAAAGCCCTGGTGGTGACCGTCCGGCATGCGAGGCGTCGGCGAGTGGCGCACGATGAACGCATGTCCGACAAAGACAACGCACGCGGCGGCGGGCGGCGACTGCTCCGGGCAGCGGCCACGCTCGCCCTGGCCGCATCCGCTCCGTTGCCGGCCGCCGGTTCCGCACAGGCCGCGACCAAGATCGACACGATCGCCCTGCAGACGCTCGACGACATCGTCAAGGGCGACTACAAGGCCGCCACCGCCCACTTCGACGCGGACATGCGCAAGCACCTGCCGCCGGAGGGCCTCAAGGACTCGTGGACGCACTACCAGAACGAGTTCGGGCACTACAAGTCGCACCAGAAACCCAAGGACGTCAAGTCCGGCCGGTTCACGGTGGTGAGCGTGCCCTTGCGCATGGCCAAGAGCGAGGGCGAGTTCCGCGTGAGCTTCGACAAGTCCGGTGCCATCGCCGGACTGTTCTTCCTCAGGCCGGGCGTACCGATCCCGAAGTCGATGCCCACGTGATCACCGGTCCAGCCGGGCCAGCGCATGCGCCGCCACTTCCCCCGGCAGCCACCCGCGCAGCTCCAGTTCCCCCACCAGCCGTGCGTACGGCTCGGCGAACCGCGCCGTGCGGCCGGGGCGCGGCTCGACCGTCGTATCCACGCGGGCCATCGACTCGGCGACGGCGGCGAGGCGGGGTCCCGCCCCCGTGCCGTACGCGGCCAGCGCCGCCATGCCCAGAGCGGGTTCCGGCCGCTCGGGGACGCGGACCGGGCGGCCCAGGACGTCCGCGCGCAACTGGGTCCAGTAGGCGCTGCGGGCCGCGCCTCCGGTGAAGGTGAGGGGGCCGTCCACGCGGGCGCCGAGGTGGTGGAGGTAGTCCAGGCAGAGGCGTTCGGCGAAGGCCACGCCCTGCAGGAGGGCCGCCCACAGGTCGGCGTCCGACTCCGGGTCTCCGAGCAGGAGCGCGGTGGCCTGTGGGGCGCGGAAGGGGAAGCGTTCGCCGGGTGAGACCAGCGGGTAGGCGACGGCACCCGAGGGCTCGTACGCGGCCGCGCGGCCGTCCAGGGCGGCCGGATCGGCGGCCGGGAAGCGGGCGGTGAGGATGCCGGCGCCGACGCTGGAGGCGCCGCCGGGCAGCCAGGTGCCGTCCGGTGCGCGGTGGTTGTAGACCACGCCGGCCGGATCCCGTACCGGCTCGGCGCTCGCCCCCTTGAGCACCAGCGTGGTGCCGAGCACCGAGTTCCACGCGCCCTCGCGCAGCGCGCCGGCGGCGATCTGGGCCGCGCAGCCGTCGGTCATGCCCGCGACGACCGGGGTGCCGGCGGGGATGCCGGTGGCGTCGGCGGCGGCCGCGCAGACCTCACCGAGCCGGGTGCCGGGCGGTACGACGTCCGGGAGGGCGCCGGCCGGGAGGGCGCCGGCCGGGAGCCCGGTGAGGTCGGGCCAGCGGTCGCGCTCGACGTCGTACGCGGTCTTCAGGGCGTGGCTGGAATCGGCCGGGACGCGCCCGCCGGTCAGCCGTGCGGTGATCACGTCCGGCTGGTGCGCGATCCGTCCGGCGCCGTACCGGCCGACGAGCCAGCGCGCCTTCGGCAGGGCCCAGCTGTCCTGCACGGCGAGGCCCGCCGAGCGCAGCCGGCCCACGTCGGCGGGCGCGCGCCCGTCGTCGTACATGAGCGCGGGGCCGGCCGGGTGTCCCGTGTCGTCCGTGAGCAGCACGGTCCCGGAGGTCCCGCACACCGCGAGCCCGGCCACCTCCGCCCGCGCCCCGCCGAGCGCCTTCCGGCAGGCCGCGCACACCACGTCCCACCACTCCCCCGGGTCCTGCTCGTGCCGCACCCCGTCCCGCCGCCCGCGCACCAGGGGTGCGGCACCGCTGCCGAGGACCGTGCCGTCGGCCGTCACGAGCAGTGCCCGCACCCCTTGGGTACCGAGGTCGATCCCGAGCCACGCCACCGCCATCCGAACCTCCGCACATCGCGAACGCTCCCGTGAAGTTCCCACTCCTCACTGAGATTTCCCCCTGTTTTCCCCGTGCACAAGGGATTGACGGCCTTCCTGTGTCGTTACACCCTCTGTTGTCGAGTCGACTCCCCCTGTCAACCCGGCCCGTCCCCACCGCGACGCCGGCGGGCGGGCCTCGTACGACGACCGGGCCGAGCGACCGGGACGGCGGACAGAGACAGGATGAGCAACAGCAGCGCACACTCCCCGCAGGGGCCTGCGGCCCGGCAGACGGCCATGGCCGAACTCGTCCTCGCCGAAGGCTCTGCGACCGCGGCCGAGCTGGCCGAGCGGTTCGGGGTGAGCCTGATGACCATCCACCGGGACCTCGACGAGCTCGAACGGCAGGGGATCGTACGGAAGTTCCGGGGCGGGGTGACCGCGCAGCCGTCCGGGGTGTTCGAGTCGAACGTGCAGTACCGGCTGAAGACCATGCGCCCGCAGAAGGCCGCGCTCGCCGCCCGTGCCATGCGGCACGTCGAGCCCGGCATGGCGATCCTGCTCGACGACTCCACCACCGTCCTGGAGATGGCCCGCCGGCTGCGGCTCGGCGAGATCACCCCGCTCACGGTCGTCACCAACTTCCTGGAGGCGATCAATCTCCTCGCCGGGCAGCGCGGCATCCATCTGATGGCGCTGGGCGGCGACTACGACCCGCTGCACTCCTCCTTTCTCGGGGTGTCCTGCGTGGAGGCGGTCGAGCAGCTGCGCGTGGACGTCGGTTTCCTGTCGACGTCCGGGGTGCACGGCGGCTACGCCTACCACCAGGAGCAGCACATCGTCTCGGTGAAGCGGGCGATGCTCGACGCGGCCGCCCGCAATGTGCTGCTGGTCGACCACACCAAGCTGAGCCGGGTCGCGCTGCACCGGGTGGCCCCGCTCTCCCGCTTCGACCTGCTGTTGGTGGACGACGGCGCCTCGCCTCAGGCGCTGCGCGACCTGGACGAGCACAAGGTGCGCCACGAGGTGTGCGCCACGGATCCGAAGGAGCGTGAATCCCTGTGACGCCCCTCCCGCGTGCGTGTGCTGGCCGCCGGCGACCACTTCGTCCTGCCGCCGCTGATCACGGCCGCCCTCGGCCAGCCGGATCTCGCGGACGAACCGGCCGGGCTGTACATCTCCACCGACCGGCCGGGCCACTGGCTGCGCGCGATGCCCGCGATGGTCGATACGGCGGCCCTGGACTGGGTGCCGGCCACGACGGGCGCCCGGCATCAGGAGCTGGACGCCCTGCCGGCCGAGGCTCCGCCCGGCTCGTTCGAGGTGCGGGTGCTGCCGTACTTCGCGCCCTCCGGTGAGCGTGGCTCGCCAGAGGGCGTGACCGTGCGGGCCGGGGGGTTCATCACGCGATCGTGTGATCGCATGCTTCCGGACTTGCGGTGGCCCGGGCCGTTCGGGCTACGGTGATCATGCGATCCGGGACGCCGGGTGTGGTGTCGGCGTGCGGGGACCCTGCTCCACCTGCGAGATGGTTCCGGGCTTCCCCGTCGCCTCTGGCCTCACCCATATGGCCAGGTCGTCAGGGGCTCCGCCCTTCCAGATCGGACCACGGACAGGATCCGCGTCGCCGCCCGGCTGCGAAAGCGGACGACCAGTGCGCCCAAGACCGTCGGGGCGTGGGCTCACTCCCGCTCGCTGCCGAGGAACGGTGCGAGGAGCACCTGGAGGGGGCGGAAGGGTGGAACGGGCCCGGAGCTGACCGGGCCCGCTCACCGCGCCTTACAGGTTGCTGAAGTCCGGCCCCTTGGTACGGGTCCGCTTGATCTCGTAGAAGCCCGGCACCGAGGCCACGGCAAGGGTGCCGTCCCACAGGCGGGCCGCCTCCTCGCCCTTCGGGGCGGGGGTGACGACCGGACCGAAGAAGGCGATCTGCTCGCCGTCGGGGCCGGGCACCGCGATGACGGGGGTGCCGACGTCCTGGCCGACCTTCTCGATGCCCTCCTTGTGGGAGGCGCGCAGCTCGGCGTCGTACTCGAAGTCCTGCTGCTCGGCGTAGTCGATGAGGTCGGCGGGCAGGCCGACGTCCGCGAGGGCGCCGGCGATGGCCTCCAGGGTCGGGCCCTCGCCGTCGTTGTGGATGCGGGTGCCGAGCGCGGTGTACAGCGGGCCGAGGATGTCGTCGCCGTGCTTCTGCCAGGCAGCGGTGACCACGCGGATCGGCTGCCAGGCCTTGGTCGCGAGCATCTCCCGGTACTCCTCGGGCAGCTCGTCCAGCTTGTTCTCGTTGAGGACGGCGAGGCTCATGATGTGCCAGCGGACCTCGATGTCCCGGACCTTCTCCACCTCCAGCACCCAGCGGGAGGTCATCCAGGCCCAGGGGCACAGCGGGTCGAACCAGAAGTCGACGGGGGTCTTGCCGGGCGCGGTCGAGGTCGCGGTCTCGGACATGCTTCTCCTCAGCGAAAAGGTCTTTTCAAGCTCAACGACGTCCTCGCGACCCGCATTCCCTGCTGACCCCTGTCAGGGGCACATGGCAGGATCGGTCCTGTTCAGCCTCATCCACGCGATCACAAGGGAGTGCCGCCGTGCCCGGTGAGAATCTGTCCCGTGACGAGGCCCGGGAGCGGGCCGCCCTGCTGTCCGTAGACGGGTACGACGTGTCCCTGGACCTCAGGTCCGCGGTCGGTGACGGCGGGGGCGAGCCGCGCACGTTCCGCTCGGTGACCACGATCCGCTTCCGCTGCAACGAGCCGGGGGCGTCCAGCTTCGCCGATCTGATCGCGCCGAGCGTGACCTCGGTGTCGCTCAACGGCCGGGACCTGGACCCTGGCCAGGTCTTCGACGGCTCGCGGATCCTGCTGGAGGACCTGGCCGCGGAGAACGAGATGGTGGTGGACGCGCTGTGCGCCTACTCGCGCACCGGCGAGGGCATGCACCGCTTCGTCGACCCCGAGGACGGCGAGGTCTACCTCTACACCCAGTACGAGCCGGCCGACGCCCGCCGGGTGTTCGCCAACTTCGAGCAGCCGGACCTCAAGGCGCCCTACCGCTTCGAGGTGCGGGCGCCGGAGGGCTGGACGGTGTGGAGCAACGGCGCGGGCGAACCGGCCGACGGCGTCTGGCGGTTCGCGGAGACCAAGCCTATCTCGACGTACATCACGTGCGTGGTGGCGGGGCCGTACCACTATGTGACGGATTCCTACGAGCGGGTGTTCCAGGACGGGACCAAGCTGGAGATCCCGCTCGGCACGATGTGCCGCAAGGGGCTCGCCCCGCACTTCGACGCCGACGACGTGTTCCTGGTCACCAAGCAGGGCCTGGACTTCTTCCACGACCACTTCGACTACCCGTACCCGTTCGGGAAGTACGACCAGGCGTTCGTGCCCGAGTACAACCTGGGCGCGATGGAGAACCCGGGTCTGGTGACCTTCCGCGAGGAGTACATCTTCCGCGGCAAGGTGACGCAGGCGTCGTACGAGGCGCGGGCCAACGTCGTCCTGCACGAGATGGCGCACATGTGGTTCGGCGACCTGGTCACCATGGAGTGGTGGGACGACCTGTGGCTGAAGGAGTCCTTCGCGGACTTCATGGGCACGTTCGCCAACGTCGGCGCGACCCGCTTCACCGACGCCTGGATCACCTTCGCCAACCGCCGCAAGGCCTGGGCCTACCGCGCGGACCAGCTGCCGTCGACGCATCCGATCACGGCGGACATCCATGACCTGGAGGACGCCAAGCTGAACTTCGACGGCATCACCTACGCCAAGGGCGCCTCGGTGCTCAAGCAGCTGGTGGCGTACGTCGGCCAGGACGCGTTCCTGGAGGGCGCCCGCCGCTACTTCAAGCGGCACGCGTACGGCAACACCCGCCTCGGCGACCTGCTGTCGGCGCTGGGCGAGACCAGCGGCCGGGACATGTCGGCGTGGGCGCGTTCGTGGCTGCAGACGGCCGGGGTCAACTCGCTGACGCCGCAGGTGCTGCTGGACACCGAGGGCAGGGTGGCCGAGCTGGCGGTGGTGCAGGAGGCGCCGGAGTCGCATCCCGAGGAGCGTCCGCACCGGATCGCGGTGGGCCTGTACCGGCGCACGCCCGAGGGTGCGCTGGAGCGGTACGCGCGCGTGGAGACGGATGTGGAGGGCCCGCGCACGGTCGTCGCGGACCTGGCGGGCGCCGAGGCCCCGGATCTGGTCCTGGTCAACGACGACGACCTGACGTACTGCAAGATCCGCTTCGACGACACCTCGCTGGCGACGCTCAAGGAGCACCTGGGCGCGCTGACCGATCCGCTGGCCCGTGCGCTGTGCTGGTCGGCGCTGTGGAACATGACCCGGGACGCGCTGCTGCCGGCGCGGGACTTCGTCGGTCTGGTGCTGCGCTTCGCGGGCCGGGAGTCCGACATCGGGGTGCTGCAGATGCTGCACGCGTGGGCGAACTCGGCGCTGGTGCACTATGCGGCGCCCGAGTGGCGGGAGACCGGCGGTGACCTGCTGGCCGAGGGTGCGCTGCGGGAGCTGCGGGGGGCCGAGCCGGGCAGCGAGCACCAGCTGGCCTGGGCGCGGTTCTACGCGATCGTGGCCTCCGCGGAGCCGGACCTGAAGCTGCTGAAGGACCTGCTGGACGGGACGACGGCGGTCGACGGCCTGGAGGTGGACCAGGAGCTGCGCTGGGCGTTCCTGGAACCGCTGGTGGCGCACGGTGTGGCCGACGAGTCCGTGCTGGCGGCCGAACTGGCCCGCGACGACACGGCGTCCGGCAAGCGCCACCAGGTCCGCTGCCTGGCGGCCCGCCCGTCGGCGGCGGTCAAGGCGCAGGCGTGGGCGCAGGTGGTGGAGTCCGACGCGCTGTCGAACGCGCTGGTGGAGGCGACCATCGCGGGTTTCGGCCAGCCCTCGCAGCGGGAGCTGACGGCGCCGTACGCGGAGAAGTACTTCGCCGCGATCGAGCGGGTGTGGCGGGAGCGGTCGATCCAGATCGGCATGGACGTCGTACGGGGTCTGTTCCCGGCGCTGCAGGACCGGCCGGAGACGCTGCGGGCGACGGACGCGTGGCTGGAGGAGCAGCGGGACGCGGCGCCGGCGCTGCGCCGGCTGGTGCTGGAGGCGCGGGACGACCTGGCGCGGGCGCTGCGCGCACAGGAGTGCGACGCGACGGCGGCCGGCGACTGACCTTTGGCCTGAGCTTGGCCCGCCGGTGACCGTTACGGAATTCGGTCAATGTGAACCGTAACCCCTGGTCCGCACCCGATCGGACCAGGGGTTTCCCGTCCCTACTCGGCATCCGAACACCTGACCTTTAGTCCCCTCTTGTCCGCATTCTTCGACGGCCGTGTAACAGCGGTTAAAGGTGGGACCGGGCGCGGGAATCCCGACGCCATGACGCACAACACCCCGCTCTCCCCCCGCCCCCTCCGCCACCTCTCCGAGGTCCACCGCCGCGTCCTGACGGCGGCCCAGCTCCGCGCCCACGGAGTGACCGCGGCCGAGCTGACCGAGCAGTGCCGCCCCGGCGGACCCTGGCAGCTGCTGCTGCCGAACGTGGTCCTCCTCCACCCCGGCCCCCCGACGAGCCAGGAGCGTCTGCACGGGGCGCTGCTGTACGCGGCCCGTGAGTCCGCGCCCGGCGTCCCGGCCCAGCCGACGGCCGAGGAGCCGCACCACCCGGTCTACGCCGACGCGATGATCACGGGCCTCGCGGCCCTCACCCTCCACGGCTTCTCCGCCACCCCGCCGCTGCTCTCCCTCGACCACGTCGACGTCCTGGTCCCCCGCCTGCGCCGAGTGCGCTCCACGGGCTGTGTCCGCATCCTGCGCACCCCCGCCCTGCCCACGCCCAACGCTGTGACGGGCCTGCCGGTGGCACCGGTGCCACGGGCGCTGGCGGACGCGGTGGCGGAGCTGACGGACGCGCAGGCGGTACGGCGGCTGCTGACCGAGGCGGTGCGCGGCCGCCACTGCGAACCGGCCGCGGTCGTACGTGAGTTGACCAACGCGAAGCTGCTCAACCGCCCGCACGTGGTGGACGCGGTGGACGCGCTCGTGGCGGAGGGCCGCTCGATCGCCGAGGCCCGCCTGTACCGGATGGTCGGCGAGTACGGCCTGCCCGACCCGGTCTGGAACGTCGACCTGCGGCTGCCCGGCGGGCCGCACCTCGGCGGCCTGGACGCGTACTGGCCCGAGCAGGCGGTGGCGCTGGAGCTGGACACCCGGGCGCCCCGGCAAGGCCATCGGCAGGACGACGACGCGCTGTGTTCGGAGTACGCCCGCAAGCGGGAGCACCTGGAACGCCTCGGGATCACGGTCGTGTACACCACACCGAAGAAGCTCAGGGACGCGATGGAGCAGCAGGCGGCGGTGATCCGCACGGCCCTGATGGCCTCGGCGGACCGTGACCCGGCCGCGTATGTCGTGGTGCTTCCCCGGTAGTGACGGACCGGAGGGGCGCCAGGAGGGGAGAGGAGGGGCCACCGGGCCGATTCCGGTGGCCCCTCCTCGTGGTCACGGTCCCCGGGTGACGCTGCGTTCTCACCCGAACGGAGGAGCCTCGCGGGCGGCGCCGTCCGGACCACGAAAGATGAGAGGTATGCGACACACCCGGACAGCCGCGTGCTCGTCGGCCCTCCTGCTCGCCGCCTGCCTCGTCGCCGCCCCCGGGACGGCACAGGCGGCGCCGCTGAAAGCGGGCCCGGGGTACGTGGCCCTCGGTGACTCCTACTCCGCCGGGCTCGGTGCCGGCGACTACCTCCCCACCGGCACGAACTGCAGGCGCAGCGGCCGGGCGTACCCGGTCCTGTGGGCCTCGGCGCACAAGGTGGCGACCTTCGCCTTCGCCGCGTGCAACCACGCCCGCACGAGCGACGTCCTGTCCGGCCAGCTCGGCACACTCGGCGCCGGCACCAGGCTGGTCACCCTCACCGTCGGCGGCAGCGACGCGGGCTTCGTCGGCGTCATGGCGACCTGCGCACTGGGCGGCACCAGCCGCTGCCTGTCGGCCGTCGCCGGCGCCCGCGCCACCATGGACCGGTCCCTCGGGGACAGCCTGGACCGGCTCTTCTCGGCCATCAGGGACCGGGCTCCCACCGCCCACGTCGTGGTGCTCGGCTATCCGCACCTGTACCACCTCAGAGGCGTCTGCGAAATCGGCCTCCAGGACAGCGCGCGCGCCGCCATCAACGACGGTGTGGACCACCTCGACGCGCTGATCGCCCGCCGCGCCGCCGCCCACGGGTACACCTTCGCCGACGTCAGGGCCGCCTTCGCCGGCCACGAGATCTGCTCCCGGAGCCCCTGGCTGCACAGCGTCGACGTGCTGGCCCCCACCGAGTCGTACCACCCCACGGCCCCCGGGCAGAACCTCGGCTACCTCCCGGTCCTCGACCGGGCCTCCTGAACCCCGCCGGGCGCGGATTGGCACATCCGTCCCAGGGGCAGAAGTCCTCCATGTCCGCCGATCCCGTGTCCCTGCGGCCCGTCCGTGAGGACGATCTGCCCCTGCTGGAACGCTTCCTCAGCGAGCCCGAGACGGCGGGGCCCTTCCAGTGGTACGGGTACGCCGACCCGCGGCGGTTCCGGCAGCGCTGGACGGAGAACCGGCTCCTCGGTGAGGACGGCGGCCAGTTGATCGTCACGGCCGGAACCGAGCCACTGGGGTTCGTCGCCTGGCGGAAGGTCGTGGTCTCGGCCTCCACCCACTGCTGGAACATGGGCGCCCAGCTGCTGCCCGACGCCCGCGGCCGGGGCATCGGCACCCGGGCCCAGCTACAGCTCGTCCGCTACCTCTTCGCCCACACCCCCGTGATGCGCATCGAGGCCGACACCGAGGCCGAGAACATCGCCGAGCAACGGGCCCTGGAGAAGGCCGGGTTCACCCGCGAGGGCGTACTGCGGGGCATCGTCTTCCGGGACGGCCGGTGGCGCGACGGCGTCGCCTACAGCGTGCTGCGCCACGACCCGCTGCCCACCGACGTGTGAGGCGTACACCTCGTCGAGCAGGGTGGCGTAGGCCGCGATCATGCGGGTGCGGCTGAAGCGCTCCCGGGCGGCCTCCAGAGTCGGGGCCAGGTCCGTACGGCCGGCGGCCGCGGCGGACCAGGCCAGGGCGATCGCGCCCGGGTCCGGCGGGGTGACGAAGCCGAGGCCCTCGACGATCGACGCGCTGTCGCCGACGTCGGTCGTCACCGGGACCGCGCCGCACATCATGCCCTCGATCAGGCACAGCGGCGCCGCCTCGCCGGAGACGGAGGTCAGGGCGACGACGTCGGCGGCGGCGTACACGGCCGGCATGTCGTGCCGTACGCCGAGCAGGTGAACGCGGTCGGTCAGGGACGGCGCGTCCGCGAAGGCGTCGGCGAGGTCCGCGCGCAGCCCGGCGTTGCCGGGGGTCATCCCGGCACCGCACATCAGCACGTGCCCGCCGCCCTTCCGGGCCAGCCAGGCGCGGGCCGCCCGGAGCAGCAGGGGGACGTTCTTCATCGCGGCGTACCGGGCCGCGAAGACGACCACCGGCGCCCGGTCCGCGATCCCGAGGGAGGCGCGCAGGGCGAGCCGTGCGGCCGGGTCCGGGCGGAAGCGGAGCAGGTCGACGCCGTTGGGGATGACGTGCAGCAGCCGGCCGGGGATGCCGGCGGCCTCGTAGGCGGCCCGGGTGGACTCGGCGCAGCACACGCACGCGGCCACCGTGCCGTCGGCGATGGCGGCCTTCAGCTCCTCCAGGGCGGGGCCCTGGTTCTCCGGGTCGGAGCGGTGCAGACAGACCACCACCGGGCGGCGGGGCAGGCCGCCCTGGTTGAGCAGGGCCAGCGGCTGCTCCTTCAGGGAGAGGATCACATCCGCCCCGGCCATCGACCGGGCCGTTTCGGCCAGCTCGGGCCCGCTGAAAACGTTCGCCGCGAGCGAGCCGTCCACCAGGCCCGCGCTGCGGCCGAGCGAGGTGACGCCTACCCCGCCGGCGGTCAGCGCCCGGTAGCAGTGGTCGTCCTCCATGCGCTGCCGGGTGGCCTCGCGATGGACCTCGCCATGGATGCTGAGTACCTGGTGGGACTGGCCGCCCTCGGCTAGTCCCAGTACGACGTCGCTGTGCACGATCCGGGCTCCTCCGGAGAAGAAGCCCTCGTAGACCGACAGCACACGCAGTCCGTGCCTCGCACGCACGCGACCACCCGCCTTGCATAAATGATCGAGAAGATCGAGCCATCCCCGTCCAAAGCGGGTTAGCCGATATGAGGCGGTACGGACATTGCGTCCGCGTTAACACGGAATGACGCGGATGAAACGGTGGCTAACAGAATTCCGCTTCGGCCACCGCGCGCCCGTCGCCGGCCCAGTCCCCGTTGAAATTGAGGGCGAGGGAATGCCGGCCGTCCTGGGTCGTGATCGCCATCGAGATCGAGCCGTGGATGCCGCCGTCATGGCCCCACACATCAACGCCGCAGCTCAGCGGGGTTTCCATGAGGCCGAGGCCATAGCGTCCCGGAGCGGGGGAGTCCTTGATCTCGACCGTGGTCTTCATTTCCTTCAGCTGGTGCGACGGAAGGATCTTTCCGCCGAGCAGGGCGCCGTAGAAACGGTCGAGATCGGCGGAATCCGAGATCATTTCACCGGCCGCGGTGGCCAGGGACGGATTCAGGGTCGTCACGTCGTACGTCGGGCCCTTCGGGTCGGTGAATTTCGAGTACGCCCGGCTGCTCGGATGCGGCACGGTGACCTTCGTCCCGGGCAGGGAGGTGGCCCTCAGGTGCAGCGGGCCGATGATGCGCCGGGTGATCTCGGTGGCGTACGAGCGTCCCGTCACCTTCTCGATCACCATTCCGGCCAGCACGTAGTTGGTGTTGGAGTAACTCCAGGACGTGCCCGGCGCGAAGTCCGGCTTGTGGCGCATCGCGACGGCCACCAGCTCGCGCGGGGTGAGCGTGTCGTAGCGGTGCCGGGAGAAGCCCTCCTCGGTGAGGTAGGCGCGGCCGAAGTCCTCGTCCTCGGTGTAGTTGTAGATGCCGCTGGTGTGGTTCAGCAGCTGCCGTACGGTGATGTGCCGGCCGTCGTGGCCGTGCCCCTGGACGACGCCCGGCAGCCACTTCTCCACCGTGTCGTCCAGCGACAGCCGGCCCTCCGCCTCCAGCTGGAGCAGGACGGTGGCGACGAAGGTCTTGGTGATGCTGCCGACGCGGTACCGGTCGGCGGTGGAGCGCGGCGTGCCCGTGCGGAGGTCGCCCACGCCGGCGGTGGTGGACCAGGTGCCGTGGGTGTCCTTCGCGGTGGCGGTCACCCCGGGCACGCCGACCTGGATCTCGGCCTCGACGGCCTTGCGGGTGGCGGCGTGTCCGTGGCCCTCGGACGCCGCTGCGGCCGGAGCCGCCAGGGCCGCCGAGAGGAGTACGGCCGTGGCGGCCACCAGGGTCGTGCGTACGCGCATGTCTTCCCCCAACCTGTGCTGTTCGGTGCGGTCGGGGGAACAAACCGGTGTCGTATGCGCGAAGGTTGCTTGTCGCTAGGCCAGTTGAGTGGCATTCAGCCCTTCTTCAGCACCAGCTCCGTGTTCCGGTCGGCCGCGGTGCCCGCGAGGGTCTTGTTGGCGCCGGGGGCGTTGAAGGCCAGCTCGCGGTAGAGGGCGGCGAGGCCGGTCTGGGAGAGGTCGGCGAAGTCGGTGCGGTGCGGGGCCGCGGACTCGATCAGGGTGGTGAACAGGGAGATCGTGCCGTCCTTGTTGTCCACCAGCTCGATGATCCGGGCCAGGTGGGGGTAGTCGACGTGCGAGGCGGTGGAGATCTCCCAGAAGGAACGGCCGCCGGAGGCCTGGTGCGGGGTGATGACGTTCTTGTGGATGTGGCCGTTCACCCAGGCCAGGACGCCCGCGTGGGCGGACAGGAGCGAGATCACCTCGGCGCCGCTGTGCCGCTTCTCACCGGGGCGGGCCGGGTCGGGGCGGGTGTTGTCCATCGACTTGCTGGTGTGGTGGCTGAAGACGACGGCGTAGGAGTCCTTGTTGTCCTTCAGCGTCTTGTCCAGCCAGTTCAGCTGGGCGGTGCCGATGGAGCCCTCGTAGTGGCCGCCGGCGTCGGTGGTGTCGAGGCTGATGCCGATGACGTCGTCTGAGATGCGGAAGGCGTAGTACTGGGTGCCCGCGTCGAGGTTCGCCGAGGAGTAGCCGTGCCCGGCCGGCCCGTGCCCCTGGTAGGCCGGGTCGAGGTGGGCCTTGAGGTAGTCGGCCTGGGTGTAGGGGGCGCGCTTCTCGTCCGGCGTGACCGAACGCATCGAGCGGGCGTGGGCCTTGAGGAAGTCCCGGTAGCCGGTGCCCTTGGGGTCCGTGGCGTTCTTGATGGCGTCCTGGAGCTTCTGGGCGTCGGCGTCGGACACGCTGAACAGCTTCTTGCCGCCGATGGCCGCCTCGGCGAGGTAGGGGTCGCCGTGGGAGCCGTAGCAGCCGAGCGGGAGGGCGTCGTGGTTGCCGACGGTCGAGAACCAGGGCAGCTTCAGGCCGGGGCTCCGCACCTCGCGGATCGCGGCGGCCAGGAAGCCCTTGAGCTGCGGGAAGCCGAGCGCCTTGTCGCCGTCGCGGAGGGTGGAGTCGGGCTGCCAGTACAGCTTCAGACCGCTGTTCTGCACGCCCTCGTAGTGCTTGGCGTCACCGGAGTTCGGGGTGATGCGCCCGCCGCTCATCACCTTCATGAACCACTCCAGTTCGGAGTGGGCGTTGTTGTCGGTGTTGTCGCCGGTGGTCATGACGAAGTGGAGCGGGGCACCGGTGACGGGGGCGCCCCGCAGCGCGTTGACCCGCTCGACGAGCGAGACGGCGCCGGGCACGGTGAGCGCCTCGTGCGGACGCCAGGCGTGCACGTCGTGGGAGCGCAGGTACTCAAGGCGCAGCGGGTGCTGGACGTCCTGCAGATGCAGGTCGGTGAACTGCACGAACGCGGCGAGGGTCGTACGGCGTCCCGCCCGGCCGGACTTGGGCGTGGCCAGCTCGCTGCGCACCACCCGCCCCCAGCCGGGGCCGTCGCCGAGCCGCCGGTAGCCGGAGCTGTTGCGCGGCGCGGCCACGGAGGCGAGGGTCGTGCCCTTGGTGTAGGGGACGAGCGGGGCCGCCGCGGGGGCCTGCCGGGAGTGGGCGACCGGCGCCGCGGCGGTGGTGGTGGCGGCCTGGCTGTCGGTGGGGCGGAGGGCGTAGCCGACGCCCGCGGAGAGCGAGACCGCTCCGGCGGCGGCGAGGACGGTACGGCGGTTGACCTCCAGGGCGGAGGCGGCGACAGAGCGTATGCGCGACATTGGCGCGATCTCCCCGAGTGCGAACGCGTCGGCAGTGGTCGCGGGTCGTCGCTCACGCGAACAACCCGCTCGCTCTGGATCGTTGGCACCGGGGATGACCTGCGTGTGAACGCGGCGGCAACGCGCAGCGCCGATCACCGTACGTGGATCACGGGGTACCGGTCGCGGTCATGGAGTGGATTGCGGGCGGCCGGGGGGCGGTTACTCCTCGTTCATCTCCTGGGGTACGGGAGGGGTCTCGGCGGTGAGATGTCCGTTCGCGGGGCGTTCCCGCCAGAGCCGCAGCGCGGTGTCGACCAGGGGCACCCGGTTCAGGTCCGGTACAACCGAAAGATCCTGCCATGCGGCGAAATCAGTCGATCCGTCGATCTCGTACCGCAGTTCACCGCCGACGACCTCTCCTTCGTAGATGAGACGCAGGGCGTGGTGGTCGGTACGACGTCGGTGGTGGCGGCGCCGGCGCAGGGTCAGCCGGTGCGAGTCCACGCCGAGGAGACCGGTCACCCGGACGCGGTAACCGGTCTCCTCCATGACCTCGCGGCGGGCGGTGTCGTACGGGTCCTCGCCGTGCTCCATGCCGCCACCCGGCAGCACCCACTCGGGAGTTCCGCCGGGCCCGGGTGAGCGGGCCAGCAGGATCCGTCCGTCGCGCACGCACACGGCGTAGGCCGCCACCCTCAAGTTCCGTCGCATGGACGGACGTTAACGCGCGATGTCCGGATTCGCCGGTGAGTATTCCGGAGCGGACCAACGCAGCGGCAGGGCGGCCGGGGTCCACCGGGCCTCGGTGAGGGTGAAGCGGACGTCGCGCTCGCCGGCCGCCGTGAACTCGGCGCGGGCCTCGCCGGTGAGCTGGAGGGTCGTGCCGGTGGTCCAGTCGAGGAAGAGCAGTCCGGCGCGGGGGTCGCTGCGCAGATTGCCGAGGGTGAGGAACATGGCGTTGCCGGGGTAGTCGGACCAGGTCAGTTCGTGTGGTGAGGTGACCTGGACGAAACCGGGGTTGCCGCCGCGGTGGCTGACGTCGGCTCCGCCGGGGTGGACGGTGGCCAGGAAGAAGGTGTCGGCCGAGCGGATGAACTCCGTTGCCTGCGGGTCGAGTTCGGTCAGCCTGTGAGGGCTGCCCGGCTCGCGGTCGGCGAGTGTCTCGTACGAGTTCCTGCGCTGGATGTATTTGGGGCAGTTGGAGAAGACCTGGTCGGCCTCTACGGCGAAGCCGCGGGGTGTCGGTCGCAGCCGGCCGTTGAGGCGCATGCGGCGGCGGGTGCGGGGGTCCAGGGCGATGGTGCCGATACGGGTGCCATGACTTTTCAGCGCCGCGGTGAGTGGGTCGCTGATGTCGTCGTGCGGGTGCGGGTCGCTTGTGGTTGCTCGCGCCCACGCGGCGGCAGCCGCAGATCGAACACAGCCCCGCGCCCCTTTGGGTTGGCTTTTCTGCCGCCCGTCAGATCCATGCCCGGCGCCAGTGACCACCGACATCTGCCTCGGGCCCGTCGCCCGCACGAACCCGGGACTGCCCGTGAGGGCGGATGCCCACACCCTCCCCGTCCCCGGGTCCGCCGCCCCCACCACCAGCAGGGGCTGGACTTCCAGGAAGGCCGCCGCGACCGGCTTGATGTCCTGGCCTAGGGAGCGGCCCACGTGGTCGGCGCGGTCGCGGACGCCGAGCAGTTCCTGCACGGCGAGCGAGCCCGCGTGATAGGTGCTCACGGCTAGAAGAAACCGCAGGTCGGGGCGTCCGAGTGGGGGGCCGGGGCGCCGTCGGGGCCGAGGGGGGCGGCGATCTCCAGGCGGATGCCGTCCGGGTCGTGGAAGAAGATCCCGCCCGAGGTCCCGCCCTCGCGGTGGGCGACCACGCCGTCGTAGGCGAAGTCCGCTCCGGCGGCCCGCAGCGCGGTCTCGTACTCCCGGACGCGGTCGATCGAGTCGACCGTGAAGGCGAGGTGGTGCAGCCCGGGGCGGCCGCTGTCGCAGGAGCCCTGTGCCTGCTGCCAGAGGGTGACGAGCGGGGCGCCGCCGGTCTCCCCCAGCATCGCCCAGCGCTGGTCGTCCTCCTTGCCCTCGGCGAGCACGGCGAAGCCGAGGAGGTCGCGGTAGAAGGCGAGCGAGCGGTCGAGGTCGGTGACGTTCAGGCCGGTGTGCGCGATGCGCGGGGTCATGGCTCTTCCCTTCGAGGTACCTAACCGTTGTACCTCAAGCTAGACGGTTAGAGGCAGGGTCGTCAACCGGTCACGTACTCTTTACTGGTTAGCCGAGAAGGAGTGCCCGATGTCCATCGCCCACGACCCCCGCCCGCTCACCGGCGAGCCCCTCGCGCTCGACCTGCTCAACACCCGGTGGAACCGGGAAGGCGTCACCCAGGACCTGCTCGACGGCACCGAGGGCCTGGCGGTGTGGCTCGCGAGCAACGGGCTGGCCGGGGATCACGCGGCCGACGCGGAGGTGCTGGAGCATCTGCGCGAGGCGCGCGAGGCGCTCAAGGCGGCGGTGGACGGGACACCGGCCCAGGCCGCGCCGCTGATGGACGCCGTACTGGAGCACGGGCGGATCCGGGTCCGGCTGACCCCCGACGGCCCCGCCGAGGAGCCGGAGTTCGCCGATCCTTCGTGGGGGCCGGCCTGGCTGGCCGCCCGGAACTACCTGGAGCTGATCACCCGGGCCCCGGAGCGCATCCGGACCTGCGCCGGCGGCACCTGCATCCTGCACTTCCTCGACACGTCCCGGAACGGCACCCGCCGCTGGTGCTCGATGGCCGCGTGCGGCAACCGCGCGAAGGCGTCCCGGCATTACGCGCGCTCGAAGGAGAACTGACTCCATCTCCGCCCATACGGGGCCAATACCGGCAGAACGCATCGCGGGTTTTCCCCATACATCGATATCGATTCGGTCAACGATCCCCAAAGAACAGTCCCTTGGGTAAGGCTGAGCGCCCTCGTCCGCTCAATTCCTTGACCTGAGGGATGCCGATGACCCACACGCCCGAGCGTGATCCCATACCCGGTCCGAGACGCCTGGCCCGCATAGCCGTGGCCGTGGGCGCGGTGGCCGCCCTGTCCGCGGCCGGGCCGATACCCCTGGCCCTCGCCGCGGACACCCCGCCCGCCCCACAGGGGCAGTACGACTCCGACGTCAAGTCCGCCCACGACAAGCTCGGTTCGGACGACGCCGATCTGCTCGCCGAGGCCAAGGCCGACGGCGACAAGAACGTCACGATGATGATCGCGACCGCCCCGGGACAGACCGGGCAGGTCGCCGAGGAGCTGGACTCGGTCAAGGGCGGCTCGGTGGGCCGTACCTACGACAAACTCGGTTACGTCCGCGCCACCGTGCCGACGGCCCGGGCCGACGCCGCGATCAGGGCCGCCGCCAAGCTCTCCTCGGTGCACGCCATCGACCTCAAGCAGGAGATTCCGCTCGACGACCCGACGCCGAGCGGCGCCACCTCCGGTTCCACGACGGGCACTTACCCGGCCCCCGGCAGGAACACCCCAGCGAAGAACCCGTACAACCCGTCCTTCGAGACCGGCGCCGTCGACTTCGTCCAGGACCACCCGAAGTGGGACGGCCGGGGCATCACCATCGGCATCCTCGACTCCGGCGTCGACCTCGGCCACCCGGCGCTGCAGAAGACCAGCACGGGCGAGCGGAAGATCGTCGACTGGGTGACCTCGACCGACCCGATCGTGGACGGCGACGCCACCTGGCGCCCGATGGTCACCGCCGTCTCCGGGCCGAGCTTCTCCTACGGCGGCGCGACCTGGACCGCGTCTTCCGGCTCGTACGAGATCAGCACCTTCAAGGAGTCCGCGACCACCGGCGGCGACGAGAAGGGCGACCTGAACCGGGACGGTGACACGACCGACAGCTGGGGCGTGTTGCACGACCCGGCGGCCGGCACGGTCACCGTCGACCTGGACAACGACCACGACTTCACCGACGACACCCCGATGAAGCCGTACAAGGACGGCTACCAGGTCGGGTACTTCGGCACCGACGACCCGAAGACCGACGTGGCCGAGCGGGTGCCGTTCGTCGTACAGATCCGCAAGGACGTGCCGATGGACCCCTACGGCGGGTCCTGGGTCGGCAAGAAGGCGGACTTCGTCAACATCGGTGTCATCGAGTCCGAGCACGGGACGCACGTCGCGGGCATCACGGCCGCGAACGGCCTGTTCGGCGGCAAGATGAACGGCGCGGCCCCCGGCGCGAAGATCGTCTCCGCCCGCGCCTGCACCTGGACCGGCGGCTGCACCAACGTGGCCCTCACCGAGGGCATGATCGACCTCGTCGCGAACCGCGGTGTCGACATCGTCAACATGTCGATCGGCGGCCTGCCGGCGCTGAACGACGGCAACAACGCGCGCGCCGAGCTGTACACCCGGCTGATCGACACCTACGGCGTCCAGCTGGTGATCTCCGCGGGCAACTCCGGGCCCGGCGCCAACACCATCGGCGACCCGGGCCTCGCCGACAAGGTGATCTCGGTCGGTGCGGCCATCTCCAAGGAGACCTGGGCCGCGAACTACGGCTCGGCCGTGGAGAAGAAGTACCAGATGATGCCGTTCTCCTCGCGCGGCCCGCGTGAGGACGGCGGCTTCGCCCCGACGCTGGTCGCGCCCGGCGCCGCGATCAACTCCACCCAGACCTGGCTGCCCGGCTCACCGGTCACCGAGGCGGGCTACTCGCTGCCGGCCGGCTACTCCATGCTCCAGGGCACCTCGATGGCCTCCCCGCAGGCCGCCGGCGCCAGTGCGCTGCTGCTGAGCGCCGCCAAGCAGAAGGGCATCGACCTGACGCCGGCGAAGCTGCGCACGGCGCTCACGTCGACGGCCCAGCACATCAAGGGTGTTCAGGCGTACGAGGAGGGCGCGGGCCTCATCGACATCGTGGACGCCTGGGAGGCGATCAAGGACGACGCCTCCGCGCACGACTACACCGTCAAGGCGCCCGTCGACACCGCGCTCGACCAGGCCCTGAAGACCCCGGGGTACGGCACCGGCCTGTACGACCGCGAGGGCGGTCTGAAGGCCGGCGAGAAGAAGACGTACGACATCACCATCACCCGCACCTCCGGCCCGGACCGTGCGGTCTGGCACGAGCTGGGCTTCGAGAACAACGCCGGCGCGACCTTCCGGATCCTCGGCGACGACCTCGTGCGGCTGCCCCTGAACCAGCCGGTGACCGTGAAGGTGCAGGCGGCCCCGGGGGCGGCGGGCATCAAGAGCGCCATCCTGGACGTCGACGACCCGTTCACCGAGGGGATCGACAAGCAGATCCTCACCGCCGTCGTCGTCTCCACCCCGGTGCACTACACCTACACCGCGACGAACTCGGTGCAGCGCGACAGCACTCGGTCCTACTTCCTGACCGTGCCCGAGGGCGCGAAGTCGCTGAAGGTGGCGATCGGCGGACTGAAGGACAAGAGCCAGACCCGGTTCATCGCCATCCACCCGTACGGCGTCCCGGTCGACAACACCGGCACCCCGTACTGCTACCCGAACTACCTGGACGGCAACGGCTGCAAGCCCGACGTGCGCTCCTACGCCGACCCGCAACCCGGCGTCTGGGAGGTGGAGGTGGAGTCCCGCCGTACGTCCCCGCTGCTGGACAACCCGTACACGCTGGACGTCGCCGTCCTCGGCGCGGCCTTCGACCCGGAGACCGTGACCGTGCCCGAGGCCAAGGTCGGCAGCCCGGCCGCCGTCTCCTGGAAGGTGACCAACACGTATGCGGCCCTGGACGGCAAGCCGGTCGGCGGCCCGCTCGGCTCGGCCAAGACGGCCCGCCCGTCCATCAAGGAGGGCGAGACACAGACCACCACGGTGGACGTCCCGGCCGGCGCCAAGTCCCTCGATGTCGCCATCGGCGACGTCTCGGACGCCTCCGCCGACCTGGACCTGACGGTGTACGACGCGAACGGCAAGCAGGTCGCGCAGTCCGCCGACGGCGACTCCGAGGAGGCGGTCTCCATCCCGTCCCCGGCCGCCGGTACGTACACCATCAAGGTCGTCGGCTACTCGGTGCCGTCCGGCTCGACCGACTACGACTACCGGGACGTGTTCTTCTCCCCCACGCTCGGCTCGGTCATGGTCGACGACTCGGCCCCGGTCAAGCTCGGCACGGGCGACTCGGCCACGGTCACCGGGCAGGTCACGGCCGCGGCACAGGCCCCGGCGGGCCGTGAGTTCTTCGGCCAGGTCCAGTTGGTGAACGCGCGCGGCACGGTCGCGGGCGTGGGCAGCGTGAAGATCGAGAAGGTCACGCCGTAACGACAGGGTGCCTTCGGTGAGGGGCGGGTGTCCGGGGGGACACCCGCCCCTCACGGCTTGTCGGTGGGCGCCTCCTCGGTGGGGCAGGTCATGTGCCGGGACTTCGGCAGCGCCTTGGTGATCCAGGCGCGGTTGACGGCGACGCGGGTGTCGCCGACGGCCCACAGGCTCGCGTTCTCGTGGCCCACGCCGACCTGGACGAGGACGTGCTGGCCCGTGCGCGGGGCCGGTTCGGCGCCGCTGTCGAGCAGGAAGCCGACCTCGGCCGGTCCGTGCGCCGGCTTGTAGGAACGGATCACCTTCAGCGTGATCCGGCTCCAGGGGGACCGCTCTTGCGCCTCCACCTTGGCCACGGTGCCCTCCACGACCAGCCGGGAGCAGGCCAGGTCGAGTTCCGGGTCGGCTGGGCGCCCGCCGTCCCCGGAGACCTTGGCCCGGGCCGCACCCGCGCTCTTGTCCGCGGAGCTCGCGCTGTTGTCGTCCGAGGCACCGGTGTGCGTCACCATCCAGCCGAACCCGACGACCAGCGCGAAGGCCGCGGCCCCCGCGAGGGACCCGAACGCGACCCGCAACGCCCGGCGGGGCCCGGAAGGCCGGCCCGGCCGCGGGGGCCGCGGGGGGCGGCGACCGGCGCGTGCCGGCCGTGTGACTCCGCGAGGCCGCGGCACCGGCCCAGGACTCTCCCCGGGCTCCGTTTCGTTCCCGTTCGCCCGCTCCCCGGTCAATGCCTCCGCGAGCCAGATCAGCTGCTCCTTCAGCACCGCGACGTCGGCCTCGGCGGCCCGGTGCTCGGCGAGGAAGCCGTGGTCCCGGCGGGCCTCGTCGGGCAGCGGCTCCCCGGTGACGGCAGCCATCAGCGCGTCCATGCCGCCGTACTCCCCCGCGCTTCCGTGTCCGGCGGTCACGTCACACCACCTCGTCCTCGTGCAGGCGGTCGCGCAGGGCGCGGACCGCCGTGTGCAGCCTGCTCTTGACCGTGCCCTCGGGGATGTCCAGCTCCTCGGCGATGGCCCGGACGGGCAGGTCGGCGAAGAAGCGCAGGACGAGTACCTGCCGCTGGGCGGCGGGCAGGTCGTCCAGGCCCCGGGCGACGGCGAGGGAGAGCAGGCTGGTCTCCTCGCCGGAGGGGTGCGCGGGCTCGCGCAGCGCGGCCAGCCGCTCCCCCAGCCGCTCCTGGCGCCGCTTGGCCCGGTGCCAGTCCATGGCGAGGTTGGAGGCGACCACCGCCGCCCACGCCGACACGTCCCGCGGCGCCTCCCGCCCGCTCGCGGTCCGCTCCAGCAGCCGCAGCCGGACCTGCTGCACCCCGTCCGGCAGGTCTGACTGCGGCACCCCGCCGAGCGCGAGCACCGCCCGCACCCGGCGTTCCTGTGCCGCGTCCAGCGGGTCGTCGCCGGTACGGTCCCCACGGTCCGTACCGGCGGCGTACGCCCCCTGGTCGCGGCGCGCCCCTCCGCGCAGCACAAGCCACCCCCTCACGCGTTTGCCCCTACGACGCGGCAGCGGGCCGAAACGTTCGGACCGGTTTCCGGCGGTCGCAGAGGCGTACGTCACATCGTCGTGTGGCCGGGAACCGCACGGGCAGGCACGGGACAGCACAGCTTGCGGCCCGGGCACCCGGCGGAGGGAATTTCTCCAGCTCAGCGGGGTGTTCGACGGAGGTACGGAACCGTCCGCCGGGTGATCGTGTCCCATTCCTCGGGCACGCCGCGCAAAGAATTGGACAGGCGGACCGGGGTCGGCCGCATGATGGAAAAGCCCCGGTCATGCACGAGACACAAAGAGGGAGTCACTGTGAGGGTCGGAATCGTCGGAGCCACCGGTCAGGTCGGCACGGTCATGCGCAGGATCCTCGCGGAGCGGAACTTCCCGGTGACGCAGCTGCGCCTGTTCGCCTCGGCGCGCTCGGCCGGCACCGTGCTGGACGGGGTGACGGTGGAGGACGCGGCGACCGCCGACTACACCGGCCTGGACATCGTCATCTTCTCCGCGGGTGGCGCGACCTCCAAGGCGCTGGCCGAGAAGGTCGCCTCCCAGGGCGCCGTCGTGATCGACAACTCCTCCGCCTGGCGCAGGGACCCGGATGTACCCCTGGTCGTCTCCGAGGTGAACCCGCACGCGGTCGCCGACCGCCCCAAGGGCATCATCGCCAACCCGAACTGCACCACGATGGCCGCGATGCCGGTCCTCAAGCCGCTGCACGAGGAGGCCGGCCTTGAAGCGCTGGTCGTCGCCACGTACCAGGCGGTGTCCGGCTCGGGTCTCGCGGGCGTCGCCGAGCTGCACGGCCAGGTGCAGAAGGTCGCCGACGAGGCCGACAAGCTGACCCACGACGGCCGGGCGGTCGACTTCCCCGAGCCGAACGTGTACAAGCGCACCATCGCCTTCAACGTGCTCCCGCTGGCCGGCAACATCGTCGACGACGGTCTGAACGAGACCGACGAGGAGCAGAAGCTGCGCAACGAGTCCCGCAAGATCCTGGAGATCCCCGCCCTGAAGGTCTCCGGCACCTGCGTGCGCGTGCCCGTCTTCTCCGGCCACTCCCTCCAGGTCAACGCCCGCTTCGCCCGCCCGATCTCCCCGGAGCGCGCCACCGAGCTGCTCGCAGGGGCCCCGGGCGTCGCCCTCTCCGACATCCCGACCCCGCTGCAGGCGGCCGGCCAGGACCCCTCGTACGTCGGCCGCATCCGCCGCGACGAGACGGTGGACAACGGCCTCGCCCTGTTCATCTCCAACGACAACCTCCGCAAGGGCGCCGCGCTGAACGCGGTCCAGATCGCGGAGCTGGTGGCGGCGGAGCTGTCCGCGAAGTAACCCTCAGCTGCGTCGCAGGGGCGGTCACGGTCACGTGGCCGCCCCTGTGCCGTCCTCCGTGTCCCAAGTTGGCACGAGCCCTGACGGATACGGCCCCGGTGCGCGAGGATCGCCGAACCGAATGCGGAGCGGGAGGTGGGCGTGGACACGTGCGCGACCTGTGGCGGTGCTCTTCCGGCGCGGGCCGGGCGCCGGGGCCGTAGCTCGGTGTACTGCTCGGCGGCCTGCCGGCAGAAGGCGTACCGCAAGCGGCAGGACGGCGGCGGGGGCCTGGAGGAGCTGATCGAGTCGGTCGGCCGGCAGGCGGGTTCGCTGGTGCCGAGGCCGGCCGCCGCCCTGTACGCGGGTGTGACCGAACTGTCCGCCTCCGTGGCCCGGCTGCGCCGTATCGCCCGCGTCGCGCAGCAGACCGCAGGCCATGTCGCCCTGGAGACCGCGGACCATTCCGTCACGGGGCCCGGCGTGTCGGAAAGCCCCGGAACCGACGCGGTTTCCGTCACCGGCTCCGCCGTGACGGAAAACCGGGGGACCGAACCTGCCGACACGGTTTCTGTCACTGACGCCCCCGTGACGGAATACGACGGCACACCGTTCGACGAGACCGCCTTCGCCGTGCTCACCGAATCGCACCGCCGGGAGATCCGCGCCCACTGCTACCGCATGACCGGCTCCTACGACGACGCCGAGGACCTGGTCCAGGAGACGTTCCTGCGGGCCTGGCGGGCCCGGGACGCATATCAGGGCCGGGCCAGCGCCCGTACCTGGCTGTACCGCATCGCGACCAACGCCTGCCTGGACTTCCAGCGCCGTACCGCCCGCCGCCCGCAGGCTTACGAGCCGCTGCCCGGCATGGACCACGGCACCGGCGAGCCACCCGCCCGTATCACCTGGCTGCAGCCCTGTCCGGACGACGAGCTGCCGGACAGCGCCGCGGAATCGCGCGAGACCGTCGAGCTGGTCCTGCTGGCCGCGCTGCAGCATCTGCCCGCCCGGCAGCGGGCCGCGCTCGTCCTGCGTGACCTGCTCGGACTCACCGCCGCCGAGACCGCGCAGGCCCTCGACACCTCCGTGGCCTCGGTCAACAGCGCGCTGCAGCGCGCCCGCCCGGCTCTGCGCGAGTATCTGCCCGCGAGCCGTACGGACTGGACGGCCACCCCGCCCACGGACGCCGAGCGGGCCGCGCTCCAGCGGTACATGACGGCCGCCGAGCGGCTCGACTTCGACGCGATGGCCGAACTGCTGGCCGAGGACGTCACGCTGACGATGCCGCCCAACCCCTTCTGGTTCACCGGCCGGGAGGCGCTGCTCGCCTTCCTCCGCCCGAGCCTCGACCCGGCGTCGCCCATGTTCCTCGGCCACTGGCGCCACCTGCCCGCCCACGCCAACGGGCAGCTCGCGGCCGGGGGGTACGTCCGCCGCCCCGGTACGAACGTCTACCGCGCCCAGGTCCTGGACGTGCTCCGCTTCGACGCCGCGGGCCGCATCGCGGAGATCACCTCCTTCGAACCGCACCTGTTCCCGGCGTTCGGACTGCCGCTGCGGCTGTGAGCGATGAGCGCTCGGGGTGCCGTACGTCTACTCAGGCGAACGGAACAACACACCTCAGGGAGTTCATGATGCTGCTCACCGACAGGACCGCGATCATCTACGGCGCCGGCGGCTCGATCGGCGGTGCGGTGGCCCGCGCCTTCGCCGAGCAGGGCGCCCACGTCCACCTCGTCGGCCGAACCCGCGAGACGCTTCAGGCGGCGGCCGCCGGCCTCAAGGACGCCGAGGTCGCCGTCGTGGACGCCCTCGACGAGGCGGCGGTGGAGGAGCACCTCGCGGGGGTCGGCGACGTCGACATCTCGTTCAACCTCGTCACCCGCGGCGATGTGCAGGGCGCCCCGCTCACCGAGATGCCCGTGGACGACTTCCTGCGGCCGGTGATCAACGGCGTCCGCGCCAACTTCATCACCGCCCGTGCCGCCGCGCGCCGCATGGCCGAGCGCGGCTCGGGAGTCGTCCTCACCCTCAACAGCGGCTCCGCGCACGGCAGTCCGATGATGGGCGGCACGGGACCGGCCGATGCCGCGATCGACACGCTCGTGCGGAATCTGGCGATCGAGCTGGGTCCGCGCGGGGTGCGGGCCGTGGGACTGTGGGCGGCCGGGGTGCCCGAGACGTTCACCGTCGAGAAGCTGTCCGCCGTCGACCCGGCTATCGACGCGGCCGCCGTCCAGGGCATCGTCGACAACCTCGCGACGATGCGCATGACCCGCCGCAACCCCACCCTCGCCGAGGTCGCCGCCACCGCCGTCTTCCTCGCCTCCGACCTCGCGGCCGGCATCACCGGCACCTTCGTCAACGTCACCGGCGGGATGGTCGCTCGCTGAGGGCGGCGAAGGAAGCCGGGCAAGGGCGCCCGAGGCGGGCGAGCCGTGCGTATGCGAAAGGGCGCCCGGCGCGCGGGCCGGGCGCCCTTGCCGCCGTGCTACTTGCCGGCCGCCGCGTCCGCCGCCTGGGCCCTCAGCGCCCGCTCGACGCCCGAGCGGGACTCCGAGACGAGGCGGCGCAGGGCCGCGTTCGGCTCGGCCGTGGCCAGCCAGGCGTCGGTCTTGGCGAGGGTCGCCTCGCAGACCTGGACCGCCGGGTAGAGGCCGATGGCGATCTGCTGGGCGATCTCGTGCGAACGCGCGTCCCAGACGCCCTTGACGACCTCGAAGTACCGGTCCGCGTACGGCGCCAGCAGCTCGCGCTGGTCGGTCTGGACGAAGCCGCCGATCACGGCCTCCTGCACGGCGTTCGGCAGCTTGTCGGAGTCGACCACCGAGGCCCAGGCCTCCGCCTTGGCCTCCACCGTCGGGCGGGCGGCGCGAGCCGTGGCCGCGTGCCGCTCACCGGCGGCCGTCTTGTCCCGCTCGTACTCGGCCGCGATCTCCGCCTCGTCGAAGCGGCCGACCGCCGCCAGGCGCTCCACGAACGCCCAGCGCAGCTCGGTGTCCACGACCAGACCCTCGACGGTCTGGGTGCCCTCCAGCAGGGCCTCCAGCAGGTCCAGCTGCTCCGGGGTGCGGGCGGTTGCCGCGAAGGCGCGCGCCCAGGCCAGCTGGTGGTCGCTGCCCGGCTGCGCAGCACGCAGGTGGGCCAGCGTGGCGTCGGTCCAGCGGGCCAGCAGGGACTCGCGGGCGGCCGGGTCGGCGTACAGGTCGACGGCGAGCTTGACCTGGCGGTGCAGTGACTGCACGACACCGATGTCCGACTCCTTGGCGATGCCGGACAGGACCAGGGAGAGGTAGTCCCGGGCGGCCAGCTCCGCGTCCCGGGTCATGTCCCAGGCCGAGGCCCAGCACAGGGCCCGCGGCAGGGACTCCTGGAAGTCGCCGAGGCGCTCGGTGACCGTCCCCAGGGACTCCTCGTCCAGGCGGACCTTGGCGTACGACAGGTCGTCGTCGTTGAGCAGCACGACCGCCGGGCGGCGCTTGCCCGTCAGCTGCGGTACGGCCGTCAGCTCGCCGTCGACGTCCAGCTCGACGCGCTCGGTGCGCACCAGCTTGCCGCCCGCAGTGTCCGTGTCCGGAGCGGACAGGTCGTACAGGCCGATCGCGATGCGGTGCGGGCGCAGCACCGGCTCGCCCTTGGCGCCGGCGGGCAGGGCCGGGGCCTCCTGGCGGACGGCGAAGGAGGTGATGACCCCGTCGGCGTCGGTGGCGATCTCCGGGCGGAGGATGTTGATGCCGGCCGTCTCCAGCCACTTCTTCGACCAGGTCTTCAGGTCGCGGCCGGAGGTCTCCTCCAGGGCGCCGAGCAGGTCGGACAGGCGGGTGTTGCCGAAAGCGTGCCGCTTGAAGTAGGCCTGCACGCCCTTGAAGAACTCGTCCTGGCCGACGTACGCGACCAGCTGCTTGAGGACGGAGGCTCCCTTGGCGTACGTGATGCCGTCGAAGTTGACGAGCACGTCGTCCAGGTCGCGGATGTCCGCCATGATCGGGTGCGTGGACGGCAGCTGGTCCTGCCGGTACGCCCAGGTCTTCATCGAGTTGGCGAACGTGGTCCACGAGTGCGGCCAGCGCGAACCGGGGGCGGCGGCCTGGCAGGCGATGGAGGTGTAGGTGGCGAACGACTCGTTCAGCCACAGGTCGTTCCACCACTCCATGGTGACGAGGTCGCCGAACCACATGTGGGCCAGCTCGTGCAGGATCGTCTCCGCGCGGACCTCGTACGCCGCGTCGGTCACCTTGGACCGGAAGACGTACTGGTCGCGGATGGTGACGGCGCCCGCGTTCTCCATCGCGCCCGCGTTGAACTCGGGCACGAACAGCTGGTCGTACTTCTCGAAGGGGTAGGCGTAGTCGAACTTCTCCTGGAACCAGTCGAAGCCCTGCCGGGTGACCTCGAAGATCGCGTCCGAGTCCAGGAACTCGGCGAGGGAGGGGCGGCAGTAGATGCCCAGCGGCACGCTCTGCCCGTCCTTCTCGTACACGCTGTGCACCGAGTGGTACGGGCCGACGATCAGCGCGGTGATGTACGACGAGATGCGCGGGGTCGGCTCGAAGGACCAGACGTTGTCCTGCGGCTCCGGGGTCGGCGAGTTCGAGATCACCGTCCAGCCCTCGGGCGCGCGCACGGTGAACTGGAAGGTGGCCTTCAGGTCCGGCTGCTCGAAGGAGGCGAACACCCGGCGGGCGTCCGGGACCTCGAACTGGGTGTAGAGGTAGGCCTGCTCGTCGACCGGGTCGACGAAGCGGTGGAGGCCCTCGCCGGTGTTGGTGTAGGCGCAGTCCGCGACGACCCGCAGGACGTTGCGCCCCTCCAGCAGCCCCGGCAGGGCGATCCGCGAGTCCTCGAAGACCTCGGCGGGGTTCAGCTGGTCGCCGTTGAGCACCACCTCGTGCACGGCCGGCGCCACCAGGTCGATGAAGGACTCGGCACCGCCACGGGCCACGTCGAAGCGCACCGTGGTCACGGACCTGTAGGTACCGCCCTCCTGCGCGCCGGAGAGGTCGAGATCGATCTCGTACGAGTCAACGGTGAGCAGCTCGGCCCGCTGCTGCGCCTCTTCGCGAGTCAGGTTTGTGCCAGGCACGCGGTCATCTCCTCGTTATGTGTGGGTTGCGCCATCCTTCCATGCCGCCCGCCGGGAAGGCGATGTCCGGTTCCCGCCGGTGAGCGCGGCGTCGCGGCAGGACGCTGGAGGCATGACGACGACAGACACGACGACGACACACACCGCACGCCCCGTCCAGCCCCCGGTTCTCAAGGAGCTGCGGACCGCCGACGACGCGGGCCGCCCCCTGTCCCCCTTCACCGACGAGGAGGGCGGCGCCCGGCTGCGCTGCTGCCTGCGCGGCAGCGAGCCGGGCGAGCGGATCGCCCTGGTGTCGTACGCGCCGCTGCGCCGCTGGGCGGCCGAGACGGGCGCCGATCCCGGGGCGTACGACGAGCAGGGCCCGGTCTTCATCCACGCCGAGGACTGCCCGGGCCCGTCGCCGGACCCCGCCTTGCCCTTCACGAACGCCCACCGCGTGCTGCGCCGGTATTCGGCCGAGGGCCGGATCCTGGGCGGCCGTCTGACGGACGACGACTTCCCGTCCGCGCTCACCGAGGCCTTCGCCGACCCTGAGGTGGCGGTGGTGCATGTGCGGGCGGTGGAGTACGGGTGCTTCCTGTACGAGGTGCGGCGGGACTGAGGGAGCCGAGCAGCCGACCTCAGCCGTTCCGGATGCGGCGGGCCGCGGCCACGAGCTCGGCGGGCAGGGCGGGGCCGGCACAGGCATGGTCGATCAGCAGGTCGCGGTACGAGTCGTCCGGCAGGCTCGGCGCCAGCTCGATGAGTTCGCTCAAGTCGGCGGGCGAGCCGGTGAGCCGGGCCCGGTAGGCGGCCCCGGCCGCACGCAGGGTGAGCTCGCCCGGCTCATGCGTCATCCCCTGCCCGATCCGCCGGACCGCCTCGGCGAAGTCGCCCTGCTCGGCATGTACGTCGGCCAGGTCGAGATACAGCGACCAGTTGGCCGGGTCCAGGGCGAGGGCGCGCTCGAACGCCGCCACGGTCTGTCCGGCGTCCCCCAGCTTGCGCCACGTGCCGGCGCGCACGACCGCCGTCATCATGACCGGCTCTACGGAGTCCGCCCGGTCACAGAGGGCGAACGAGGCGTCGGTACGACCGCACGCCCGCAACAGGATCGCCATCCTGGCGAGCGCCTCCGGCAGCGGCTCGCGGGCGGCGACCGCGTCGACGGCCCGGAACCAGGGCCGGAACCGTTCCCGCATGCTCTCGGTGTCCAGATCGCGGCCGTAGTCCATGGTCCGCATCGCGGCTTCGGCCAGCGCTTCGGCGCTCACCGCGCCGAGGAACCGCTCATCGCCGAACCAGGGGGCATCGGCCCATGCGATGTCGGGTCGCACACCGGTGACCGACCCGAGCGCGAGCACCGCGTCGTCCATGTCGCCGCCGAGGAAGCTGACGTACGACCGCGCCAGGACCGCCCTCAGGGAGTCGGCCCCCTGGACGACTTCGGCCAGCTCCGACCGCCGGTCCCGCCACAGCTCGGCCAGAACCGCGTAGGGCTCGGGGTCCTCGGGCGCGGAGGCGATGGCACCCACCAGATGATCGACGGCTGCCGCGGGGCTGCCCCCACAGTGCGCCATGACCCGTGCGAGACCTACTCCGGCTGCTACCGCTCGATTCGACACCCTCGGAGGGTATCCCCCGATCCGCCCATGTGTTCGCCCGCCCGCCATGGCCCGCGGGCGCTGTTCGAGAGCCCTTACGCGGTGAAGCCCCCGGAGTGACCACCGCCGGCGGCAGCGGCCAGCAGCGCCTCCAGCACCCGGTTCACCGCCCGCCCCGTCTCCCCGCCCCTGCGCACCGCCGCCGTGACATGCCGGACCGGGCCGTCCGCCCCGAGGTCCCGCATGACCACCCCGTCGCGGCGGCCCGCGGCCGTACGGGGGACCAGGGCCACGCCCATGCCCGCCTCCACCATGGCGAGGATCGCGGTCCAGCCGGAAGCCGAATGGCCCTGGTGGGGGCTGAAGCCGGCCGCCTCACAGGCGCGGCGGGTGATGTCCGACCAGGGGCCGCTGCCGCCGAAGATCCAGGATTCGGCGGCGAGGGCGGTGAGGGTCAGGGCGGGGGCGGAGGCCAGCGGGTGGTCCGGGGGCAGGGCCACGTCCAACGGGTCGGCGAGCAGGGGGACTTGGGTGAAACGGGGGTCGGCCGTGCTCGGGGCCTCGGCCGCCAGGGACAGGGCGAGGTCCACCTCTCCGGCGGCCAGGAGGTCGTACGCCTCGGCGGCCTCCGCCTCCCGCACCCGGACGCTCACCCCGGGATGCGTGTCCCGCAGGGCCCGTACGGCCGGTACGACCAGGGCGGGGACGGACGTCGGGAACGCGCCGACCCTGACCTCCCCCGCCTCCCCCTGGGCGTATGCCGCCAACGCGGCCTCCGTGCGCTCCAGTTGCTTGAAGACCGGCTCGGTGTGGGTCAGCACCAGACGGGCCGCGTCGGTGAGCCGTACCCGGCGGCCCTGCGCCTGAAGCAGGGGCACGCCGAGCTGCCGGGCGAGGTTGGCGAGCTGCTGGGAGACCGCGGAGGGGGTCATGTGCAGGGCCTCGGCCGTCGCGGTCACGGTGCCGCGCTCGCGCAGGGTGCGCAGGATCTGCAGCTTCCGGATGTCCCACTCGGCCATGCGCGCACGCTACAGGCCGCTCTCCGGAGCCACCGGTCCACCGTGCTCCAGTCCTCCTTGCCGGGCCCCTCGGCGCCGTCCGTACGGCAACGGTGAGGAGGTGGCCGCGGCCACCGTCGCCCATCTGCGCGCGGCGGCCGGCCGCCGTCCGGACGCCCCGGACGTCACCGGTGTGGTCGGCGAACTGAGGGTCAGGAGCGAGGAGTTCGCCGCCCTGTGGCAGTCATACGAGGTGCGCAGCCGTACCAACGGCCGCAAGCACTTCACCCACCCCCCACCGGCACCAAGACCTTGAGCTACGAGGCGTACGAGGCCGCCCGCACCGAGGGTCACCGGCCGATCGTGCACCAGGCCGAGCCGGGCGGCCCGGACCACGACGTCATGATTCTCCTGGGACACGCCGACCACGCGCCCACGGCCGCCGTCACCGCCGGGAGCCGGCGCCCAGGATGACCCCGCCCAGGATCAGCGCCGTCGACAGCAGCTGCGGCAGCCCCGTCGTCTCGCCGAGTACCGCCCAGGACAGCAGGGCGACGCAGACCGGCTGGAGGTAGTAGACGATGCCCGCGCGGGTCGCGCCGATCAGGGCGATGGCCTTGTTCCAGGCGAAGAAGGCCACCGCGGAGGAGGCGACGCCGACGTACAGGAGCGGCAGGACGGTGGCGGGGGTGGGGTGGAAGGAGCCCTGCACGCTCACGCTCACCGTCTGCACGGGCAGCAGGAGGACCGTGCCAGCCAGGAACGTGGTGAACAGGAAGCCGGTGCCGTGGAGTTCGGCGGGCTTGCGGCGCAGCAGCGCGCTGTAGCCGGCGAAGCAGCAGGCGGCCGCGATCATCCACAGACTGCCGGACGAGAAGTGCGCGCCGCCGGCGACGAGCAGTGTCACACCCGTGCAGGCGATGAGCAGCCCGGTGGCGCGGCGCGCGCCGAGCCGTACGCCGCCCAGCCGTTCGAACACCGCCATGAGCACCGGCGAGGCGGCCATGATCATGCCCATGGTGGCGGCCGGGGTGGTCAGCCCGGCCTGGTTGACGAGGGTGTTGTAGGAGGCGACGCCGAGGAGGGAGACGAGGAGGACATAGCGGGCGTGACGACGGATCGGTGTCCGCTGCCGCCAGGCCTGACGGGCGCCGAAGGGGGCTACGGCCAGGAGCGCGACGACCCAGCGCCAGAAGGCGTGCTGGACGGGTGGGACGCTGTCGCGCAGGCCGCGTGAGGTGACGAAGCTGCCGGACCAGACGAGGGTGGCGAGGGCGGCGAGGGCGAGGCCGGCCGCGGGGGCGGCGGCCTTGCGGGCGGCTGCGGCGGAGATGGGGGTGGTCCTGGGCAGGACGGCGGCCACGGGGCTCCTTTCGCTGGCGGTGTGTCCGTGTCCCTACCGTCGCAGCCCCGGATCCATCAGGTCCATCGAAACTTTTCGAGCATTCTTTTTACCTGCACTGAAAGATCCGCTCTCACCGCTACCGAGCTGTCCCGCCAGCGTCGCGCCGAACGCCAGCGCCATGCCCGCCACCTGCACCGGTGCGAGCGCCTGGCCGAGGGCCGCCCAGCCGACGGCGGCCGCGGTGAGCGGGGAGAGCGGGCCGAGGAACGCGACCTGAGTTGCGCTGAGCCGGCCGATGCCACGGAACCAAAGCCAGTACGCCACCGCCGTGTTGGCCAGGGCCAGGTAGAGGTAGCCGCCCGCGGCACGGGCGTCCAGGGCCGGCGGGGCGCCCTCGGCCAGGAAGGCGAGCGGCGCGATGAGCAGGCCGCCCGCGGTGAGTTGCCAGCCGGTGAGCGCCAGCGGACCGACGCCGTCCGGACGGCCCCACCGCTTGGTCAGCACCGTACCGGCGGCCATGGAGGCGGTGGCGGCGACGGCCGCGAGCACGCCCACGACATCCGGGGTTCCGGTTCCCTGGAGCACGACGAGGCTGACGCCGAGCGCGGCCGCGACACCGGTGACGAGCGTGCGCGGGGCCGGGCGCTGCCCAAGCAGCAGCGCCGAGAGGCCGACGACGAACAGCGGCTGGACGGAGCCGACGACGGCGGCCATCCCGCCGGGCAGCCGGTACGCCGACACGAACAGCAGCGGGAAGAAGGCGCCGATGTTCAGCGCGCCGAGCACCGCCGACCGCCACCACCAGCCGCCCCGCGGCAGCACCCGGGTGAGCGCCAGCAGGAACAGTCCGGCGGGCAGGGCCCGCACGAGAGCCGTGAACAGGGGGCGGTCCGGCGGAAGGAACACGGTGGTGACGGCGTAGGTGGTGCCCCAGGAGACGGGGGCGAGCGCGGTGAGCGGGACGGTCAGGGATCGCTTCACGGCCGGGTCCCTTCGGGATGGGTGAGGACGGAGGCAGGGGCCGGGGCTGGGGCACCTCCGCGGACCACCGTCGTCGGCAGCGGTCGTACCGCCTCCGCCGGCAGTCGGGGTTCCGTCCGGATCAGGAGGGCCGCGGCGATGGCCGAGGTGAGGACGAGGACGGCCCACGGCGCCCGGCCGTCCAGGGCCAGCAGGGCCGTGAACAGGGAGGGCGCCACGGCCTTCGCCAGCGACCAGGACATCTGGTACGCCGCCAGATACCGGCCGCGCACCGCTTCGGGCGCCGCCTCCGCCGCGAGCACCTGGGCGGCGGGGCTGTGGATCAGCTCGCCGATGGTGTAGACGACGACCACGGCGACCAGGGCCCCGCCCAGGACCGTGACGGAGCCCGGCCGTACGGTGCCGAGCACGATCTGCGCGGCGAAGGCGATCGCGAACAGGGCTCCGCCCAGCGCCGCCGCCCGGGTGCGCCGGGCCCCGGTCCCGCGGACCCGCGCGCCGACCCCGATCCCGGCCACCGCGCACAGCACGGTGTTGAGGGTGAAGGCGGCGCCGGTGAGAGCCGAGGGCCCGTGCAGCCACTCCACCATGAACAGCGGGAAGAGCACCGACAGGGCCGAATAGCCCAGCGCGTTCAGGAAGTTGGCGCCGGTGACGACCAGGAAGGGCCGGTCGGCGAGGACGAGCCGGTAGCCGGCGCCCGCCCGGCGCGCGACCGGGACCGCACCACCCGCCGTACGCCGCTGCACCTGCCGCAGGGGCCGCAGCAGCAGCGCCGCGAGCGCGAAGGAGAGGGCGTTTCCCCAGGCCGCGTACGTGTAACCGGCGCTGCCCGCGAGGGAGATGACCAGCGTGGCCAGCAGCGCACCGGCTCCGTTGCCGGCGTTCTGCAGGGCGCGCGTCGACGCCTGCAGCCGGTCCTGCCCCGCCCCGCTCGCCACCTCACCGATCAGGGACTGCTGGGCCGCCGGGAAGGCCCGGTCGGCGGCGGCCGTGACCAGCGCGACGGCCGCGAAGGCGGGGAGGGAGTGGGCGAAGGGGTAGAGGGCGAAGCCGGCGACCCGGACGCCGTACAGCGCGTACTGCACCCGCTTCGCGCCGTACCGGTCCACCGCCGCGCCGGCGAGCGGGAGTACGGCGATTCCCGCGAGGCCGGTGGCGGTGAGCACGACGCCCACGACCGTGAAGGACAGCCCGGTGACGGCGTGGAAGAAGACCAGCGTGAACGGCACGTACATGCCGGTGCCGATGCCGTTGACGGCCGCGGTGACGGGGAGGGTCCATTCGCCGGGGACGCGCTCGTCCGCTTCACGCTCTCTGCCTCTTCTCTGTCTTCTCTGTCTCGTCGGCGATGTCATCTGCCGCCCCCTCGGGAAGTTAGCTTGGCAGGAAGTAGCTTAGCGTCAAGCAACTTTCTTGCAAGCTACTTTCTTGCGGCTGATCATCAGGCGAGCGATACTCGGCACATGGACGAAGGCCGCCAGCAGCGCAGGGATCCCGTCGACGCGATCATCGACCAGTGGGCGGCCGTGCGGCCCGACCTCGACTCCAGGGCGATGGAGGTCTTCGGGCGGATCTACCGCCTCTCCCGCACAATGGGCGACCGCATGGAGAAGGCGTACCAGCCCTACGGCATCTCACGCGGCGAGTTCGACGTGCTCGCGACCCTTCGCCGGGCCGGCGAGCCGTACACCCTCTCGCCGCGCCAGCTGTCGGCCACCCTCATGCTCACCACCGGCGGGATGACCGGGCGCCTCGACAAGCTGGAGGGGGCCGGCCTGCTGCGCCGCTCCCCCGACCCGCACGACCGCCGGGGCCTTCAGGTGACGCTGACCGAGAAGGGGCTGGACGTCATCGACCGCGCGGTCGGCGCGGGCCTCGCGGTCCAGACGGAGGCCCTGTCGCTGCTCGACGACGAGCAGGTCGGCCAACTGGCCGACCTGCTGAGGGTGTTGCTCGCGGGGACGCTGGAGGCGCCGCACCGAGCAGAGGTCTAGCCGCCAACGTGTGCGGCGAGCGCCGTCTCGATGTCCGCCGCGCGGGCCGAGTCGGCGGCCCAAGCCGCGTATCCGTCGGGGCGGACCAGCACGGTCGTCCGGCGGTCGCTCGCCCAGTGCGCCACGGCCAGCCGGTCCGCGCGGCCGGACCCCGCCTCGTACGGCTCCGGGGTGATCAGCGCGAACCGGCCGCCGCGCAGGGCCTCGTAGAGGCGGCCGCCGTCGGCGAGGGCGATGTCCGGGACCCGGGTGCCGGTGAGGCGGTGGGCGCTGCGCGGAGCGGGGTAGCGGTGGCCGACGCCGGTGACCTGGCCGGCGATCTCGCGCCGGGCGGGGCCGACGGCGTTCAGGAAGGTGGTGAGGGCGGCGCGGGCCGCGAGGATCCAGGGACGCTCGGCCATGGCGAGGCGGACGATCCCGCCACTGCTGCGCAGCACCGACTTGCCCACGGGGTGCCGCTCGGCCTGATAGGTGTCGAGGAGCGCGCGCTCCGCGTGCCCGCCCACGACCGCGGCGAGCTTCCAGCTCAGGTTGGCCGCGTCCTGGAGTCCGGTGTTCATGCCCTGGCCGCCGGCCGGGGTGTGCACGTGCGCGGCGTCGCCGGCGAGGAAGACCCGGCCGACCCGGTAGGCGGGCGCCTGCCGTTCGTCGCTGTGGAAGCGGGACATCCAGCGGGCGTCGTGCATGCCGAAGTCCCGGCCGAGGGCGAGCCGGGTGATCTCCTGGATCTCCGCCAGGTCCAGCGGCTCGGTGTCGGCGACGTTGCGGCCGCGGTGCCAGCCGATCACCCGGTAGTAGCCGTCGCCGAACGGCGCGAGGAAGGCGAAGGCGTCGCCGACGGCGTTGACGGTGAGCAGGGTCGGCGGCTCCTCGGCGAGCCGGACGTCGGCGAGGACCACGGACCGGATCACCGACTTGCCCGGGAAGGGCAGCCCGATCGCGTCCCGCACGGCGCTGCGCATGCCGTCGGTGCCGACGACGTACGCCGCCCGCAGCGTCTGCGTACGCCCTTCGGGCCCGCGCGCCTCCACGGTCACCCCGTCGGCGTCCTGCGTGAGTCCGGTCAGCTCGGTCTCGTACCGGAAGTCGACGCCCGCCTCGACCGCCCGGCGCTCCAGGACCTTCTCGACCTCGTACTGCGGCAGGACGAGGAGGTGGTTGAACCGGGAGGGGAGGGCGGCGAGGTCAATGGTGAGCCGGCCGAAGAGGCGGAGGCGGTCGAGGGGCCGGCCGACCTTTTCGAGGTCGTCGGCGAGAGCGCGGGCATCGAGCTGTTCGAGGGTGCGGGCGTGCAGGACGAAGGCGCGGGAGAGGTTGCTGATCTTGTGGGGGCGCTTTTCGAGGACGGTGACCGGGACGCCGGCGGTGGCGAGGTCGCCGGCGAGAAGCAGGCCGCTGGGACCGGAGCCGACGACGATGACGGTTCCGGTGGCGCCGGTGACGTCGTGGGTGTGGGTGCCGTTGTTGCCAGTGGTGCCGGTCATGGTGGCCTCCTGGGTGCCAACGCTTGTTGGTCAACGTCCGTTGGTCAACGCTTGTTGGCAAGCCTAGAACCGAGCGTCTGAGGAAGTCAACACTTGTTGGCCCACGCATGTTGGCCTACGCTCGTTGGCATGACCGGCAGCACGAAGACGAACCAGGCGCGCCGCTCCGACGCCACCCGCACCGCCATCCTCGACGCCGCCCGCGAGCGGTTCGCCACCGACGGCTACGAGCGGGCCACCATCCGCGCGATCGCCAAGGACGCGCGCATCGACCCGTCCATGGTGATGCGCTACTTCGGCAGCAAGGAGGGCCTCTTCGCCTCGGCCGTCGCGCTGGATCTGCGGCTGCCCGACCTGACCGGCGTTCCGCGGGACGAGGTGGGCCGGGCGCTGGTGAGCCACTTCCTCGGCGTGTGGGAGGAGAACGAGGAGCTGACGGCCCTCCTGCGGGTCGGCGCCACCAACCAGGCCGGGGCCGAGCGGATGCAGGGCATCTTCCGGGACCAGCTGCTGCCACTGGCCCGGCAGGTGTGCCCCGACCCCGAGCAGGTCCCGGCGCGGGCCGCACTGTGTGCCGCGCAGCTGCTCGGGCTGGCCCTGACCCGCTATGTGCTGCGGCTGCCGGCGGCGCGGGAACTGACCTGTGAGGAACTCCTGGCGTGGCTCGGGCCGACCGTACAGCGGTATCTGACCGCGCCGAATCCCTGAGCCGGGCCGGACCTCACAGAGGCCCCGGAACACGAAACGCCGAGGGCGCCGACCTCACCCCGGGTACGGCGTCGCGCGCGTACCGACGGGAGGACAGGCGCCCCCGGCGAGAGAACCGGTGTCCGGTCAGGCCTTGGCCTTGGCCTCGGACTTCACGTTGGACGAGGGCTTGATGGTCCTGATCTTGGACTTGTCCAGCACCATCACCAGACCGGCGATGACCACGAACAGCCCGATCGGGAGCAGCACGTAGAGGCCCAGCGTCTGGATGACGCTCAGGCCGGGGCCGGGGTCGTCGCCGTCGTCGCGGGTCAGCGCGAGCGCGGGGGACGACATGAGCAGCATCATCAGCGTCGTGCCGGCGGCCAGGGCGCCGGCGCGCAGGGCGTTCTTCTTGTCCACGATCTCAAGTTAGCGAACCCCCCGGACGGGCGCGCGCCCGGGGTCCCGTACCGGGGTTTCACACGCCGCCGGCCTGCTCGAACACATGGAGCAGTGCCCTCAGCCGGGGGGAGGCCGTCAGGTCCTCCAGCGGCACCGGCCGGCCCTCGCGGTCCGCGATCGGCAGCCGCCAGTTCGGGTACTGGTCCCAGGTCCCCGGGAGGTTCTGCGGGCGCAGGTCGCCGACACCGTCCGGGAGCCAGACGCCGATCAGCCGGGCCGGGGTGCGGAGCAGGAAGCGGTGGACGGCGCGGATCTCCTCCTCCTCGTCGGAGCCGGGCGGCCCGGCGGCGGTCAGGTCCAGCAGGCCGAGGCTGCCCAGTAGGGCGAGCCACTCGGCGGTCTCGGCGACGGCCTCGGCGCGTTCCTCGGTCGCCGGGCGGGTGAGCAGGCCCAGGCGGTCGCGCAGATCGACATGGTCGCCGGTGAGCCGGGCGGCGGTGGGCGGCAGGTCGTGGGTGGTGGCGGTGGCCAGGCAGTCGGCGCGCCATCGCTCGGGCGGCAGTGGGCGTCCGTCGCCCTCCCAGTCGCGTTCGAACCACAGCACCGAGGTGCCGAGCACCCCGCGCCGCTGCAGTGTCTCGCGGACGCCGGGCTCTACGGTGCCGAGGTCCTCGCCGATGACGAGGGCCCCGGCGCGGCCCGCCTCCAGGGCGAGGATCGCGAGCATGGCGTCGGCGTCGTAGCGGACGTAGGCGCCCTTGGTGGGCGGGCTGCCCTGGGGGACCCACCACAGCCGGAACAGGCCCATGACGTGGTCGATGCGCAGGGCGCCGGCGTAGCGGAAGAGGGCGCGCAGCAGCTCGCGGTAGGGGGCGTAGGCGGTGGCGGCGAGCCGGTCGGGGCGCCAGGGCGGCAGGCCCCAGTCCTGGCCGCGGGCGTTGAAGGCGTCGGGCGGGGCGCCGACGGACATGCCGGCGGCGAACACGTCCTGCTGGGCCCAGGCGTCGGCGCCGAGGGGGTGCACGCCGACGGCCAGGTCGTGCACGATCCCGACGGGCATGCCGGCCTCGCGGGCGGCGCGCTGGGCGGCGCGGAGCTGGCCGTCGGTGAGCCAGGCGAGGCGGGCGTGGAACCCGACGCGGTCGGCGAGGTCGGCGCGGGCGCGGGCGGTCTCGGCCGAACGGGGGTCGCGCAGGGCCGATGGCCACCGCCGCCAGTCGGAGCCGTGGATCTCGGCGAGGGCGTACCAGGTGGCGTGGTCGTCGAGGGCCTGGCCGTGGGCGGCGCGGAAGTCGTCGTAGGCGGCCCGGCGGCCGGGGCCGAGGGGAACGGCCAGGACCAGGTCCAGCGCCTCGCGCTTGAGCTCCCACACCGCGTCCCGGTCGATGAGGGCGCCCTTGTCGAGGACGTCGGCGCGCAGCCGTTCGGCCCGCTCCAGCAGGGCGCTCAGCCGCTCGCGGTCCTCGGCGTAGGCGTACTCGGGGATGTCCTCGATCCGCAGGTGGACGGGGTCGGGGAAGCGGCGCGAGGACGGGCGGTAGGGGGAGGGGTCGCTGGGGGCGCCGGGTACGGCCGCGTGCAGCGGGTTGACCTGGACGAATCCGGCGCCGGCGGTGCGTCCGGCCCAGCCGGCCAGCTCGGCGAGGTCACCCAGGTCGCCCATGCCCCAGGAGCGGCGGGACAGCAGGGAGTACAGCTGGACGAGGAGGCCGTGGGAGCGGCCGGGCGCGGCGGGCAGCCGGTCGGGGGCGACGACGAGGTGGGCGTGGCCGGTGCGGCCGTCGGGGGCGAGGGCGGTCACCCGGTGCACGCCGAGCGGCAGTTCGGCGGTGGTGTCCCGCTCCTCGCCGTCCTCGGTCTGGACGCGCAGGCGGGTGCCGGGCGGCAGTGCGGCGAGGGCGGCGGGGCCCTGCGGATCGCCGGCCCAGTGCACGAGCGTCGGCGGCAGCACGCGTTCGCGCAGCTCGTGTTCGCGTGCGGCGAGAGCGGTGCGTACGGCGGCGGGGCCGGCCGCGTCGACGCCGAGGGCGGCCAGGGCGGCGACCACGGCGGACGCGGGAACCGGGACGTCGCGGCCCGGGGCGGGGCTGTAGGAGGTGGCGACCCCGTGCAGCTCGGCGAGCCGGGACAGGTCCTCGTCCGCGAAGTCCTCGAACGCCCCGGTCATCTACGACCTCGCGCCGTAGGCGCCGGATTCGTACGACCCCGGGACGTGGGTGTCGGATGCGTACGCCCCCGCGCCGAAGGCGTCCGACTCGCTGGTCAGCGGGGTGGCCTCGGCGAGCGGCGGCTCGCTGGTCAGGGGCTCGGCGTCAGGCAGGGGCGGCTCGCTGGTCAACGGGGCCTGGGCGCAGGCGCTCTCGGCGCTGAAGACGCATGCCTGCGTGTCGTGGGGTTCGGCGGACGGCTCCGCCGGGGGTTTCGACTGGGCCGGGACCGAGAGATGAGCCAGTGCGGCCACGGGGGCCTCCTCTGCTGTGGGGTTCTGTGGGCGGGTCGGATGCTGTCGCTTTGAACGGATTACGGCAGGCCTACCCCGTGACGGCGCGGGCACTCCCGACAGCCGATCGAACCCGCCTCCTCGACAATCACTGATCACTATTCACTCAGTACATGTATCGAGTGCATAATGATCGGCATGAGCACCCGCCACATCCTTCTGGGTCTGCTCGCGGCAGGGCCGAGCCATGGCTACGACCTGAAGCGACGCCACGACGAACGCTTCCCGCAAGCCCGTCCACTGGCCTACGGGCAGGTCTACACGACCCTGCAGCGCCTGGTCCGGGACGGCCTCGCGGAGGTGGAGGGCACCGACGCGGACGGCGGTCCGGAGCGCACGCTGTACCGCTCGACGGACACCGGTTCGGGCGAACTGGCCCGCTGGGCGGGTGAGATCGCCCCGCCGGCGCCCTTCGTGACGAACGAGATCTTCGCCAAGGTCGTCGTGTCGATCCTGGCCGGCGGCGACCCGGCCGCCTATCTGCGTGCCCAGCGGGCCGCGCACATGGAGCGGATGCGGCAGCTCACGGCGGTCAAGACCGGCCGGAACGCCGATCTGGCGACCGTGCTGTCGGCCGACTACGCCCTCAACCACCTCGACGCCGACCTCCGCTGGATGAACACCACGGCGGCCCGGCTGACCACTCTGACCGCGGAGGTCGACGGAGCATGACCCACAAGGGGGACACCTCGGCCCCGGTTCTCACGAGCCGGGACCTCGTCAAGGCCCATGGCAGGACCCGGGCGCTGCGCGGCGCCTCGGCCGAGCTGCACGCCGGCGAGATCCTCGCTGTGACGGGGCCCAGCGGCAGCGGCAAGTCCACCCTGCTGCACTGCCTCGCGGGCCTCGTCCGCCCGGACGAGGGCTCGGTGGTCTACGCCGGGCAGCGGCTGGACCGGCTCCCGGAGAAGCGGCTGAGCGAGCTGCGCCGTACCGACTTCGGTGTGGTCTTCCAGTTCGGGCAGCTGATCCCGGAGCTGACCGCCGCGGACAACGTGGCGCTGCCGCTGATGCTGGCGGGCACAGGCCGCGCCGAGGCCCGGGAGCGGGCCGGCGAGTGGCTGGAGCGGTTCGGGGTGCGCGGGCAGGAGGCGCTGCGGCCCGGCGAGCTGAGCGGCGGCCAGACGCAGCGGGTCGCCCTGGCCCGGGCGCTGGTGACCGGGCCGCGGGTGGTCTTCGCCGACGAGCCGACGGGCGCGCTGGACTCGCTGGCGACCGAGCAGGTGATGACGGCCCTGGTCCACGCGGCCCGCGAGTCGGGTGCGGCGGTGCTGCTGATCACGCACGACGCCCAGGTGGCGGCGTACGCGGACCGCGAGGTGCGGCTGAGCGACGGTGCCGTGGTGCCGGCGGAGGTGACGGCATGACGGGGCAGGCACTCTCCGGGACGCGCGCCGGTGTGTCGGCCGACGTCCGGCTGGCCTGGCGGCTGGTCCGGGGCTCGGACCGGCAGGAGTGGTGGCGGCTCGGGCTGACGGCGGCCGGGGCCGCGCTCGCCACCGGGTTCGCGCTCGCGGCCGTCGCACTGGCCTCACTGCACGGGTACTACCGGGTGTCCTTCGGCCACGGCCTGCTGGACAACCCGGGCGAGCGCTCGGGGGCGGTCGTCAGCCTGCTGCTCCTGCTGGTGCCGGTGCTGGGGTTCCTCGGGCAGTGCGCGCGGATCGGCGCCGTGCACCGTGACCGGCGGCTGGCCGGGCTGCGGCTGGCGGGCGCCGGACCGGCGCAGGTGCGCCGGATCGCCGCGCTGGAGACGGGGGCGGCCTGTCTGCTGGGCTCGGTCCTCGCCACCGCCGTCGGCGTCCCCGTCCTGCTGGGCCTGTGGAGCAGCCCGACCGCCTGGACCTGGGCCGGGTCGGTGCTGGTCCTGCTGGGGGTGCCGGTGCTGGGGGCGGCGGCGGGCGCGCTGGCGCTGCGCCGGGTGGTGGCCTCGCCGCTGGGGTGGGTGCGGCGGGTGCGGCCGAGCAGCGGGCGCGGGCCGGGGCTGCTGTTCGTCGCCGGTCTCCTTCTCGTTCTGCTGCTGGCGCTGTGGGCCGTGGCGAACACCTCCGGCGCCGACCGCGGCCGGGTGCCGTTGACGGTGTTCGCGCTGGTCCTCGTAGTCGGCGGGGGCACGGTGTGGCTGGCCGGGGGCACGGCGGGGGCGGTCGGGCGGCTGCTGGCGGGCCGGGCCCGCTGCGCGGCGACGCTGATCGCGGCGGAGCGGCTGCGCGCCGATCCCTGGGCGGCGGCCCGCACCCACGCGGCGGTACTGCTGGTCACGATCGTCGGCACGGGCTTCGTGGGGATCCGGGGGACGCTCCTGGCGGACCTGCACGAGATGAGCCGCGACCAGAAGCTCGGCACGGACATGGCTTTCTACACGACGGGCCTCGATCTGACGGCCGTCGCGATCCTCGTCGGCCTCGCGATCACCCTCTCCGGCCTCGCCGTCGGCACTGCCGAGTCGGTGGCGAACCGCCGCCGGGGCCTCGCCGCCCAGGTCGCCTCCGGGGTGCCCCGGGCGGTGCTCGGCCGGGCGCTGCTGCTGGAGACGGCGCTGCCTCTGGCCCCGGCGGTCGTGCTGGCGGGCGCCGGCGGCATGGCGATCGGCGTCTGGTACGCCTCGCTGACCCAGGGCCGGCTCACCCAGACCGTGCCGTACACCGCACTGCTGGTGCCGGTGGGCGCGTACGCCTGCTGCCTGCTGGCGGCGGCCGCCTCACTGCCCCTGCTGCGCCGTTCGGCGCACCCCGGGGAGCTGCGGTACGCGTGAGCCGGAAGGCTCCGGGAGAGCCGCGGTGCGTGAGCCTCCGGCTCCCGGGGGCACAGGGGGCTCCCGGAGCCGGAGGCTCACGCCCTCACCTCGCGTGCGCGAGGTCTGCGCGAGTACGCGAAGGCCCGGATCGCCGTCAGGCAGAAATGCCGTCGATCCGGGCCAGGGCATCGTCCGCGCCGTACGGCTGCAAGTAGGGCAGCCAGCGCGGATCCCTATGCCCGGTGCCGATGATGCGCCAGGCCAGCCCGGTCGGCGGAGCCGGTTTGTGCCGCAGCCGCCACCCCAGCTCTACGAGGTGACGGTCGGCCTTCACGTGGTTGCAGCGGCGGCAGGAGGCCACCACGTTGTCCCAGACGTGCTTGCCCCCGCGACTGCGCGGGATGACGTGGTCGACGCTGGTTGCGACGCCACCGCAGTACATGCACCGGCCCCCGTCGCGCGCGAAGAGCGCTCGGCGGGTGAGAGGAACGGGCCCCCGATAGGGAACCCGGACGAATCGCTTGAGCCGGACCACGCTGGGTGCGGGGACTGTGACGGTTGCGCTGTGCATATAGGCGCCGGATTCCTCGAGGGAGACGGCCTTGTTCTCCAGGACGAGGACGAGCGCGCGGCGGAGCGGTACGACGCCGAGCGGCTCGTACGACGCGTTGAGGACCAGGACATGCGGCACGGGTGCCTCCTTGGGCGTCGGCGGCGCGTGGCTCGCGCCGGGACGATCTGCAGTCAGTCTCCCCTCATGCCTGGTGGAAGCGCCACCATGTCCCGGTAACGGGCTGGGAGTGTTTTCGACCACACCTGATTCATCCCCCGGGTCACGGCCTGTTCAAGCCAGGGTGAGTCCCGTCTCTCCTGCGCCCCTCCTTGGCGGATCCGCGCGATGCACACACAATGCCCCGTTAGTGTGGTGACCCTGTCCGTCCGGTGACCTTCTCGTGACCTTGAAGACCTTGACCGCCCGCCGGCACGGACCGTGCAGCACCTGGAGGTACCTGCCGTGTCGTCCTTGCCCGCCGTCCTGCTGGCCGCCGGAGCGTCGCCGACCCCGTCCCCCTCTCCCTCGGGCTCGACGGCGCCGGCCGTGCCGTCGCTCCAGGACGCCCAGGAGAGCGCGACGAACGCGGCGAGCTGGGTCGAACAGAACTGGTCGACATGGCTCGCGATGGGGCTGCAGATCCTGCTGATCCTGGTGATCGCGGTCGCGCTGCGCGCGGTGGTGCGGCGGGCGATCACCAAGCTGATCGACCGGATGGGCCGCACCGTCGAGGCCGTGGACGGCACCGCGCTGAGCGGGCTGCTGGTCAACGCCGAGCGGCGGCGGCAGCGTTCGGCGGCGATCGGCTCGGTGCTGCGGTCGGTGGCGAGCTTCCTGATCCTCGGCACGGCCGGGCTGATGATCCTGTCCACCTTCAAGATCAACCTGGCGCCGCTGCTGGCGTCCGCCGGTGTGGCCGGTGTGGCGATCGGTTTCGGCGCCCGGAACCTGGTCACCGACTTCCTCTCCGGCGTCTTCATGATCCTGGAGGACCAGTACGGCGTCGGTGACGTGGTCGACGCGGGCGTGGCCACCGGCGAGGTGATCGAGGTCGGGCTGCGCGTGACCAAGCTGCGCGGCGCCGACGGCGAGATCTGGTACGTCCGCAACGGCGAGGTCAAGCGGATCGGCAACCTCTCGCAGGGCTGGGCGACGGCCGGGGTCGACGTGACGGTGCGGGCGAGCGAGGACCTGGACAAGGTCAGGGCGACCCTGGACGACGTCGCCGAGCACATGAGCAAGGAAGAGCCCTGGAACGAGCTGCTGTGGGGCCCGATCGAGGTCCTCGGCCTGGACTCCGTCCTGATCGACTCCATGGTGGTGCGGGTCTCCGCCAAGACCATGCCGGGCAAGGCCCTGACGGTCGAGCGCGAACTCCGCTGGCGCATCAAGCGCGCCTTCGACGCGGCGAGCATCCGCATCGTGGGCGGCGCGACGTCGGTCGAGGACGCGGAGGACGCCGCCGACCCCACGGCCACGGTGGCGGCTCCGTCGGTGTACTCCAACGCGGATTCGCCGCAGGCGGCGGCGACGGCACCGATCGCCGTGCAGCGGCCGACGCCTCCGGGCAAGTAGCGAGCGGAACGGTTTCAGCACACTCGTTCGAGTGATCAGGTGGGGCATTCCGGCGCGTGGTGCGCATGGGTGCCCCATCGTTCTGCCGGGGCGCCCGGCGTGGGCTTAGCCTGGCATCAGTGCGACAAGGAGAACGAGCGATGAGCGCCGAACCTCTCGTGGAGCCGGTGATGACGCAGGACCCCATCGATCTGTTGATCGCGTTCGAAGAGGCGTCCGTGGCGCCGATTCGACCCGAGTACGTCGAGGGGACGGTCATCGTGCCGCCGCAGCCGAACCACGAGCACAACGCCGGCGCCTTCAAACTCGCCGCCCAGTTCTATACAGCAGGGTTCGACCTGGCAGGCATGGGCAACGGCTATCGGGGCGCGCACGAAGACGGCAGCACCATGGCCCTCGTCATCCCGGACTTCTACGTCCTGCGCCGCCTACCGACAGACCTCGACGAGGCTTACCGGAAAGCCCACAAGGGCTGGTATCCCATCGACATGGTCACTCTGATCGGCGAGGTCACGTCGACCAACCACGCGGTTGACACCGGCGCCAAGCTCGCCACCTATGCCGCCGTCGACATCCCCGTGTACGTCCTGATCAACCGCAACACGAAGACCGCCCATTGCTGCACCGACCCCGTCCTTCCCGGTGATGACCCCACCGAGGCCTACTACAAGACCGACACCAAGGTCACCCTCGGCGATCCCCTCCCCCTCCCGGCGCCGTACCCCACCCTCGACACCACCCCCTTCGTCACCGACTGACCAGCCGCACTATCTGGCACAGCGCGACGAACGCGCTCGCCCTGCGCAGGCCCGGGCCGGTCATCAGGCTGTCGTCGGCGTGAAGCCTCAGTCGGGCCTCTCCCGAGGAGTCGTCGAAGGTCACCGTGCCCGTGACGGACCGCCGCCCGCGGAACGGGCGCCAGCGGAAGTGGAGTTCCTCGCCGCTCAGCACGTCCCACGCGCGCTCGGACGCGGACAGGCCGGGCCTCAGCCGGGCGGCCTGCTCGGCGCAGAAGTCGTACTCCTGGGTGGGGTCCAGCGCCCCCACCGTGACCGGGATCCCCGTGCCGCGGGCCCGGCGGCGCAGGGCACCGCACACGTAGAGGGCGAAGAGGAAGCAGACGAACGCCCAGATGGCGGGCTGCAGGGTGACGTGGGCGACCGCCGACCAGGACAGTCCGTCGTCCCACGCGTCCAACAGGCTCAGCATGATCATCAGCGGCAGGAAGTCGGCCAGCGCGGCCGTCCACAGCTTCCGCAGCAGTCTTCGCTCGGGCACCTTCACCATCCGCTCGTCGGCGTCCGGGCCGCACGCCCGGACAAGCGGATCAAAGATCAGCAGGCTGTCAAGCAGATGTACACCCCTGCCCTTTGAGATAACGACTCCGTCTCCTCGGCGCCGTTGTCTATTGACGCCCCCTTCGTCCTGGGCTTACGTTCCTCCCACCCCAATAGGAAAGTTTCCTAACAGTGATCTCCAGGGCGCCGGTGATCAAGACTGGACCTCCCGCCAGGCCACTGAGAAGCTGGGGGGCTGGAGAGGCAGGTGTCGACCCCATGGCAGGAACCACCGGTACGCCGGGCACCCCGCGCGTGCTGCGCGCCATGAACGACCGCGCCGCCCTGGACCTCCTGCTGGAGCACGGGCCGCTGTCGCGCACCCGGATCGGGAAGCTCACCGGCCTGTCCAAGCCCACCGCCTCGCAGCTGCTGGCCCGTCTGGAGGCGGCCGGGCTGGTCCGGGTCACCGGCACCAGCGAGGGCCGGCCGGGCCCCAACGCCCAGCTGTACGCCGTCAACCCCACGGCCGCGCACGCCGCCGGGCTCGATGTCACCCCCAGCCGTATCCGCGCCGCCGTCGCCGACGTCACCGGCCGGACGGTGGGTGAGTACGAGCTGCCCACCCCCGGGCGGCGGCCCGCCCAGCCGGTCGTCCAGCAGGTCACCGACGTGCTCGACGGTGCCGTCAAGGCCGCCGGGCTCGCCCGGTCCGACGTGCACCGGCTGGTCATCGGCACCCCGGGCGCCTTCGATCCCAACACCGGGCGGCTGCGTTACGCGTCCCACCTGCCCGGCTGGCACTCCCCCACCCTGCTCGACGAGCTCGCCGCCGCCCTGCCGATGCCGGTGGAGTACGAGAACGACGTCAACCTCGTCGCCCTCGCCGAACAGCGGCTCGGGGCCGCCCGGGGCCACGGCGACTTCGTCCTGCTGTGGAACCAGGAGGGGCTCGGCGCCGCCCTGGTCCTCGGCGGCCGGCTGCACCGCGGCTGGACCGGCGGCGCCGGCGAGGTCGGCTTCCTGCCGGTGCCGGGCACGCCCCTGGTGCGACAGGTGACCAAGGCCAACAGCGGCGGCTACCAGGAGCTGGCCGGCTCCCAGGCCGTACCGAAGCTGGCCCGGGAACTCGGCATCCCGGATGTGCCGTCGGGGCCGTACACCGAGGTCGCCGCCGAACTCGTGGCCCGGGGCGCCGATCACACCTTTGGCCCCTACCGGGAGCTGCTCCGGACCTACGCGACCCGGCTCGCCACCGGTCTCGCCTCGCTCGTCTCCGTCCTCGACCCCGAACTCGTCGTCCTCAGCGGCTCGGCGCTGACGGCCGGCGGCGAGGGCTTGCGCGCCCTCGTCCAGGCCGAGCTGGAGGAGCTGGCCGCGGCCCGCCCCCGGCTGGTCGTCGGCGACGTCCACGAACACCCCGTTCTGCGCGGCGCTTTGGAGTCCGCGCTCGTGACCACCCGCGCCGAGGTCTTCGACACCTCGCGCTGACGCAGGCAGCACCCCTCTTCCCGTTCACCCGTCCCTGGGAGACCTCGCCATGCCCACAGCCATACCCGAAGTCGCCCGAAAAGCGGCTTTCGCCCTGACCGTCTCCGCCCTGCTCCTCACCGCCACCGCCTGTACCGGGCAGTCCAACTCCGGCGCCACGGACGACGCCTCGAAGGACACGACGATCAACTTCTGGCACGCCTGGAGCGCGCCGAACGAGGTGAAGGCCGTCAAGTCCCTGGTCGCCGGCTTCGAGAAGGCGCACCCCAACATCCACGTGAACATCGTCGGCAACATGACCGACGACAAGATCAACCAGGCGCTGCGGTCGGGCGGTGACAAGGCGCCGGATGTGATCTCCTCGTTCACCACCAACAACGTGGGCAAGTTCTGTTCCTCGGGCGCGCTGGTCGACCTCAACCCCTTCTTCAAGAAGTCCGGGATCGACCCCGAGAAGACCTTCCCGAAGACCATGAACGAGTACACCCGGTTCGACGGCAACCGCTGTACCGCGCCGCTGCTCGGTGACGCGTACGGGCTCTACTACAACAAGACGGCGTTCCAGAAGGCCGGTATCGCGAATCCGCCGAAGACCTGGTCCGAGTTCGAGGGCGACGCCAAGAAGCTGACCATCGCCCAGGGCGAGGGCTACAAGCAGCTCGGGTTCATGCCGGATTACCACGGCTGGGAGACCACCACCGAGCATTACTTCGCCCAGTTCTCGCCGACGTACTTCGACAAGGACGGCAAGTCGGACCTCGCCAAGGACCCCGCCTTCGAGAAGGGCTTCGCACTCCAGAAGCGGCTCGTGGACGAACTCGGTGGATTCCAGAAGCTGGAGAAGTTCCGGGCGACGCTGGGGGACGAGTGGGGTCCCAAGCACCCCTTCCACACCGGTCAGGTCGCCATGCAGCTCGACGGCGAATGGCGGCTCGGGATGGCCCAGCAGGCCAAGCCGGACTTCGAGATCGGGGTCGCGCCGCTGCCCGTGCCCGACGACCAGGTGGCGCAGTACGGCAAGGGCTACATCACCGGCACCGTCGCGGGCGTCGCCGCCGCCAGCCACAAGCAGAACGCGGCCTGGGAGTTCGTCAAGTACATCACCACGGACACCGACGCCGTGGTCGGCTTCGCCAACGACATCCACAACGTCCCCTCCACCCTGGCCGCGCTGAAGTCCCCGAAGCTGAAGTACGACCCGCGCTTCAAGACGTTCCTCGACATCGCGGCCAACCCGGACTCCGCCACGACTCCCGCCTCCGTCAACGGCGGTCAGTATCTGGTGACGATCCAGCAGCTCGGCTACGACTACGAAAGCGGCAAGGTCACCGATCTGAAGGCCGGCCTGAAGAAGGCGGCCGCGCAGATCGACACGGACATCGCGCAGGCGAAGTAGCCGATGAGTACGGTCACTCTGGCGTCGAAGCGCCGCCGGTCGGCGCTTCGCACCCTCGCCTTCATGTCGCCCTGGCTGATCGGCTTCGCGGTGTTCTTCGCGTATCCGCTGATCTCGACGGTCTATTTCTCCCTCATGCACTACGACGGCTTCCGGCCGCCGACGTGGAGCGGCGGGAAGAACTGGCGTTACGTCTTCGAGCACTACCCGCTCTTCTGGCCGGCCCTGCGCAACACGCTGTGGCTGGTGCTGGTGATGGTGTCGTTGCGGGTCGCCTTCGGGCTCGGCATCGGCCTGCTCATCACCAAGATCAAGACGGGTACGGGGGTCTTCCGCACCCTGTTCTATCTGCCGTACCTCGCCCCGCCGGTCGCCGCGACCATGGCCTTCGCCTTCCTGCTCAACCCCGGTACGGGCCCGGTCAACTCGATCCTGGAGAAGGTGGGCGTCCTGGCGCCGGGCTGGTTCAACGACCCCACCTGGTCCAAGCCGGCCCTGACCCTGCTGGCGCTGTGGGGCATCGGCGACCTGATGGTCATCTTCATGGCCGCGCTGCTGGACGTGCCGACCGAGCAGTACGAGGCGGCCGAACTGGACGGGGCCTCGGCCTGGCAGCGGTTCCGGTACGTCACCCTGCCGAACATCTCCCCGATCGTGATGTTCGCGGTCGTCACCGGCGTGATCCAGACCATGCAGTACTACACCCAGCCGCTGATCGCCGGGAAGGTCGCCTCCGGGGTGATCCAGGGCGCGGGCACCCAGTTCGAGCCCGGCTACCCGGACAAGTCCACGCTCACCCTCCCCCAGCTCGTCTACAACCTCGGCTTCCAGCGCTTCGACTACGGCTCGGCCTGTGTGGTGGCGCTGGTGCTGTTCGCCCTGTCGATGGTGTTCACCGGGTTCCTGATGCGGCGCCGGGGCGGTCTCATCCAGGCAGGTGACTGACCATGACCCAAGTACTGGACAAGCCGGTGGAGTTGACGACGCCCTCCTCGGCCGCCGAGCGCGCCGCCCGGCGCAGGGCACTGCTCGAATGGATCGCGGTCCACTCCCTCGGCGTCGCCGCCGCCCTGTTCTTCACGCTGCCCTTCGTGTTCGTGTTCCTGACCTCGCTGATGAGCGACGCCCAGGCGCTCAGCCGCGATCTGATCCCGCACACCTGGGAGTGGGGCAACTACAAGAAGGTCTTCGACACGCCCGGCTTCCTGACCTGGTGGAAGAACACGCTGATCTACGCCGGTCTCGGCACCGTCCTGACCGTGGTGTCGTCCATCCCGGTGGCGTACGCGCTCGCCAAGTTCCGTTTCCGGGGCCGCAATCTGTCCCTGATGCTGGTGATCTCGATGATGATGCTGCCCCCGCAGGTGGTCATCATCCCGATGTACCTGTTCTGGGCGAAGCAGCTGGACCTGTCCGGCACGCTGTGGCCGCTGATCATCCCGATGGCGTTCGGTGACGCGTTCTCGATCTTCCTGCTGCGCCAGTTCCTGATGACGATCCCGAACGAGTACCTGGACGCCGCGAGGGTGGACGGCTGCGGCGACCTCAGGACCCTGCTGAGGGTCGTCCTGCCCATGGCCAGGCCGGGCATCGCCGCCGTCGCCCTCTTCCAGTTCTTCTACGCCTGGAACGACTACTTCGGCCCGCAGATCTACGCGTCCGAGAACCCCGGCGCCTGGACCCTGAGTTACGGCCTGGAGTCCTTCAAGGGCGCCCACCACACCGACTGGAACCTCACCATGGCCGCGACCGTGCTGGTCATGGCCCCCGTGATCCTCGTGTTCTTCTTCGCGCAGAAGGCGTTCGTCGAAGGCGTCACCCTCACCGGAGTAAAGGGTTGATCCGCATATGAAACTCACCGTGGTCGGCGGAGGCTCGACCTACACCCCCGAACTCATCGACGGCTTCGCACGCCTGAGGGACACCCTTCCCATCGGGGAACTCGTCCTCGTGGACCCGGCGGCGGAGCGCCTGGAGCTGGTGGGCGGACTGGCCCGCAGGATCTTCGCCAAGCAGGGTCACCCCGGCCGGATCGTCACCACCGCCGACCTGGACGCGGGCGTCGACGGCGCCGACGCCGTGCTGCTCCAGCTGCGCGTCGGCGGCCAGGCGGCCCGCGAGCAGGACGAAACCTGGCCACTGGAGTGCGGCTGCGTCGGCCAGGAGACCACCGGCGCGGGCGGCCTGGCCAAGGCGCTGCGCACGGTCCCGGTGGTCCTGGACATCGCCGAACGGGTCCGCCGTGCCAACCCGCGCGCGTGGATCATCGACTTCACCAACCCGGTCGGCATCGTCACCCGCGCCCTGCTCCAGGCGGGGCACCGCGCGGTCGGGCTGTGCAACGTGGCGATCGGCTTCCAGCGGAAGTTCGCGAACCTGCTCGGCGTGGCGCCGGCCGACGTCCATCTGGCGCACGTGGGCCTCAACCACCTCACCTGGGAGACGGGGGTACGGCTCGGCGGCCCGGAGGGAGAGAACGTCCTGCCCAAGCTGCTGGCCGAGCACGGCGAGGCGATCGCCGACGACCTGCACCTCCCGCGCCCCCTCCTGGAACGCCTGGGCGTGGTCCCCTCCTACTACCTGCGCTACTACTACGCCCACGACGAGGTCGTGCGCGAACTTCGCACCAAGCCGTCCCGCGCGGCGGAAGTCGCCGCCATGGAACGGGAGTTGCTGACGATGTACGGCGACCCGGCCCTGGACGAGAAGCCGGCGCTCCTCGCCAAGCGCGGCGGCGCCTACTACTCGGAGGCGGCCGTCGACCTGGCGGCGGCGCTGCTGGGCGGGGGAGGCACCCCCTACCAGGTGGTGAACGCCGTCAACAAGGGCACACTGCCCTTCCTCCCCGACGACGTGGTGATCGAGGTCCAGGCCGCGGTGGGCCCGACCGGCCCGGCCCCGCTGCCGGTGCCGGAGCTGGACCCCCTGTTCTCCGGGCTGATCGCGAACGTGACGGCGTACGAGGACCTTGCCCTTGAGGCGGCACTGCGCGGCGGCCGTGACCGCGTCTTCCGCGCCCTGCTCGCCCATCCGCTGATCGGCCAGTACGCGTACGCCGACGCCCTCACCGACCAGCTGATCGCACACAACCGGGAGCACCTCGCGTGGGCCTGACCTCACCTATTCCCGCAGGGGTACTCGCGATCGACGCGGGCAACAGCAAGACCGACGTGGCCGTGGTCACCGCCGCCGGGGAGGTGCTGGCCACGGCCCGCGGCGGCGGTTTCCGCCCGCCCGCGGTGGGAGTGGCGGCGGCGCTGGACGCGCTGGCCGAACCGGTGGGGCGCGTCCTCGCGGACGCGGGCGTCACGTCCGTCTCCCATGTCTCGGCGTGCCTCGCCAACGCCGATCTCCCCGTGGAGGAGGAGCAGTTGGCGACCGCGCTCCGGGCCCGCGGCTGGGGCGCGTCGGTGGAGGTGCGCAACGACACCTTCGCGATCCTGCGGGCGGGCGTCGCCGAGCCGCGCGGGGTGGCCGTGGTGTGCGGGGCCGGTATCAACTGCGTCGGCATGCGCCCCGACGGCCGTACCGCGCGCTTTCCGGCCATCGGCCGTATCTCCGGCGACTGGGGGGGAGGGTGGGGCCTGGCGGAGGAGGCCCTGTGGTTCGCGGCCCGCGCGGAGGACGGCCGGGGCGAGCCGACGGCCCTCGCCCGCACCCTGCCCGGCCACTTCGGCCTGCCCACGATGTACGCGCTGATCGAGGCGCTGCATCTGGAGCACGTCGGCCACGACCGCCGGCACGAGCTGACCCCGGTGCTGTTCGCGACGGCCGCCGAGGGTGACGCGCCGGCCCGCTCGATCGTGGCCCGGCTCGCGGAGGAGGTGGCGGTGATGGCCACGGTGGCGCTGACCCGCCTGGACCTGCTCGACGAGGAGACTCCGGTCCTGCTCGGCGGCAGCGTCCTGACCGCCGGCCACGACCTGCTCGACGACGGCATCCGCGACCTGCTGGCCGCCCGCGCCCCCAAGGCCGACGTCCGCGTGGTCACGGCGAGCCCGGTCCTGGGCGCGGCCCTGCTGGGCCTGGACCGACTGGGCGCGGACGGGGAGGCGCAGGAGCGGGCGCGGAGGCACTGGGAGGGGTGGGCGGGGCACAGGGAGGGGTAACCGGCCCCGGGGGAACCGAACACCTGCACAGGGCGTATTCATGGGCAGCGCACGCTGCGATCCGATCAAGATCCAGTGAAGGCCGGTGCGGATGCCGCCGCGTGCCGCGATACTGGGCGGCGAACGGTTGACCCTGGGGGAGGTCGAGTGACACACCCGCCGAAGAGCGCAGCACCACCCGTGCCGGGCCCCGGCATGCCCGCCGCCCCCGGCATCCCCGCGCAGAGCCCCCGCCCGGCCCCCACCGGCTCCCCCGGCCCGTCCGCCCGGCGGACCGCGTTCGCCGAGGGTGTCGACCGGCTGCGGGACGCGGCGACCACCGAGCCGGGGCGGCTGCGGATCATCGGGGCCGTACTGGCGCTGCTGGTCGTTGCGTTCGGGGCGGTCACCGCCTGGCAGGCCAGTGAGCGGGCGGCCGCCGCCGACGACGTGCTGCACAGGAGCCAGCCGCTCAGTTCCGGTGCTGCGGACATCTACCGGTCGCTGGCCGACGCCAACACGGCCGCCTCCAGCGGGTTCCTGGCGGGCGGTCAGGAGACGGCCGCCTCCCGGGACCGGTACGAGAAGGACATCCGTACGGCCGCCGCGGGCCTGGTGACGGCCGCCGCGAACGCCGAGCCGGGCTCCGCCTCCGAGGCGACCATCGCCCGGCTGAACAAGCTGCTGCCCGAGTACAAGGGGCTCATCGAGCGGGCGCGGACGTACAACCGGCAGGGGTATCCGGTCGGCGGCGCGTATCTGCGGTACGCCAACGAGAAGATGCAGAAGGAGATGCTCCCGGCGGCGGAGGATCTCTACACCAAGGAGAACCAGCGGCTGGACGCCGACTACGGCGACGCCAGCCCGTATCCGTGGGTCGCGATCGCGCTCGGCGTGCTCGCGCTGGCCGCGCTCGGCTGGGCCCAGCACCGCAGCTACCGGCGCACCAACCGGGTCCTCAACCACGGCCTGGTCGCCGCCTCCGCCGCCACCACGGTCGCGCTGCTGTGGCTGGTCGTCGGGCACGCGGTGGCCCGCTCGGAGCTGAACGGCTCCTACGACCACGGCATCCGCTCGCTGACCGTGCTGCACGACGCCCGGATCGCCTCCCTGAAGGCGCGCGGCAACGAGAACCTGAGCCTGGTGGCGCGCGGCGCCGAGACGATCACGGTCGACGGGCGGACGTACGACGCGTACTACTACGACTTCGACAAGGACATGGCCGGCCTCGGCCAGGGTCTGACCCGGGCGGCGAAGCTCGCCGACGACCAGGGCGGCAGCGCGCCGGTGAAGGCGGCCGAGGGCAACATGGCGGTGTGGAAGCAGCGCCACACCGCGGCCCGCACCGAGGACGAGAACGGCAACTACCAGCAGGCGCTGGACGAGGTGATCGGCGCCAAGGGCGCCACCGGCGAGTGCTTCGACAGCGTCGACGCCAACCTCGCCCGGGCCATCGACCACGAGCAGACCGAGTTCCAGCAGGCCGCCGGCGACGGCCGGGACGCCATGACCGGACTGCCGCTGGGCGCGGCGGTGCTCGCGGTGCTCGGCGCGGCCGGCGCCGTCTTCGGCATCGGCCGCAGGCTTTCGGAGTACCGGTGACAGGGGGCATGACGATGTACGCGGCACGTGTACGAGCCTCCCTGCGGGGCTGGGGCGGGGTCGGCGCGATGGCGGCGCTGTGCGCGCTGGCGCTGGCGTTCGTCCTGCTGCTGCCGTGCACCCAGCAGCCCCCGCAGCCCGGTCCCGAGCGGACCGGTCAGGCCGTCGCCAGCGGGCTGCAGGCCCGCGCCGGGGACTGCAAGGACTCCGAGGCGCAGAACCAGACCCTGTCGCCGTCCGGCGCGGACGGCCCGGCTATCGACGCGATCAAGGCCCGTACGGGCGCCAAGCGCAAGCTGATCGTCGGCGTCGACCAGAACAGCTACCACTGGGGCTACCGCAACCCCAACACCCAGGGCGCTCAGCTGGAGGGCTTCGACATCGACCTGGTGCACCGGATCGCGCAGGACATCCTCGGCGACCCGGACGCGGTGCAGTTCAAGGCCATCCCGACCAGCGAGCGGATCTCCGCGATACAGGACGGACGGGTGGACATGGTCGTGCGGACCATGACCATCACCTGCGACCGGCTGTCCCAGGTGGCCTTCTCCGCGCCCTACTTCAAGACCGGACAGCAGGTCCTCGCGCCCAAGTCGTCGTCCATCACGGGCTACAACGGCACCCTGGCGCACAAGAGGATCTGCACGGCGGCCGGTTCGACGGCGTACACCAAGCTGGACGCCGACAGGAAGGGCGGCACCCTGCCCTCCTCCACGGACATCTCCACCACCGTCCCGAACCAGCTCGACTGCCTGGTCAGGCTGCAACTCGGCGAGGTGAACGCGGTGGTGACCGACGGTGCGCTCGCCGCCAGCCAGGCCGCGCAGGACCCGACGGTCGAACTGAAGGGCGGGGCGTTCACCACCGAGTACTACGGCGTGGCGATGAAGAAGGACGCCTCCGATCTGGTACGCCGGGTCAATCGCATTCTGGTGGGCTACCGCGCCGGCGGCTGGCAGGCGTCGTACGACAGGTGGCTGTCGGCGACACTGGGAAGGGACTCCAGCGCGTCCAAGCCGCCCGCGCCGCAGTACCTGCGCACGAGCTGAGCCACATCCGACCGGAAACCTGGAAGCAGCGAGAGGTGATCGATGGGCGTCACGGACCCCGCCGGGCCGGTGATGGACCGGGACGAGGTGGACCGTGCGCTGGCGCGGCTCGGCCAGGAGCACGAGGCGATCGAGACCTCGCTGCTGGCCCTGCAGGACCACGCGGGCCGCAGACTCCTCGAAGGCGCCGAACTGACCGGTGTCACCAAGGAACGCTGGCAGGCCACGGAGGCGCGGATCACCCTGCTGTGGGGGTACTTCGACGCCTACGCGGCCGCGCTGCGCTCCGCCCGTGAGATCCGCGCCCGGCGCCGCTGGTCCAGCCGTGAGGACCTGGTGGAGCTGACCGAGCTGCTGCGCGGCGAGTCCGTGACCACCCCCGGAGCCGGGAACGGCGTGCTCAGCGAGTCCTACTCGCTGTCCGCGCTGGTGGACCGGATGAACGAGCTGTACGCGACGAGCCTGGACCTGGTCGTGGCCTGCGACGCGGTGTGGTCGGCGCTGCCCGCGCGGATCGATTTACTCGCCGCGGAACTCCAGCGCACCCGCAAGCTCGCGCACTCCGTCGGCGTACGCCCCGGCGAACACCCGGCCGGCGACGACCTGGAGCGGATCACCCGCACGCTGACCAGGCTGCGCGAGGACGTCGTCTCCGACCCGCTCGCCTTCTGGGTGCCGACCGAGGGCAGTTCGGCGCCCGGCGGCGGCCGTCCGGACACCACGGTGTACGACCGTGAGGCGCGCGCCCTGGAGGACGTGCGCCGGGAGATCGACGCCGTGCTGACCGTCCGGCAGGACGCGGAGGCCCGGCTGATCCGGCTGCGGGACGTGCTCTCGCGCGCCGACCGCACCCTCGCCGAGGCCCGCACCGCGCGCGGCGAGGTGCTGGCGAAGATCGCGGCGACCGAGGTGCCGGCGGTCAGCGGCCCGCCGACCGTGCTCCAGGAGCAGTTGGCGACGGCGGCCGAGTACCGCAGGCAGGCCCAGTGGCACCGGCTCTCCCCGCTCCTGGAGTCCCTGGAGCAGAAGGCGGAGGACGAACTGCTGCGTGCCCGTGAGTCGTTGACCGCGGTCACCGCGCCGCTCGCGGTCCGCGCCGAGCTGCGCGGCCGGCTCGACGCGTACAAGGCGAAGGTGGCCCGGCACGGGCTCGCGGAGGACCCGTTCCTGGTCGAGCGGTACGACGCGGCCCGCCGGATGCTGTGGAGCGCGCCCTGCGACCTGCGGGTGGCCGAACAGGCCGTGCTGCGCTACCAGCAGCTGGCGGCCGAGCTGCTCGGCGGCGCGGGCGCGCCTCAGGACCGTAAGGGGGACCAGTCATGAGTCAGGCGGGGCAGACCTGTCAGCGGCCGGGCTGCGAGGGGTCGTACGAGGACGTCGGCGGCGGCGAGCTGTACTGCGACACCTGCGGACTCGCACCGGTGGTGTCGGCTGAGGGTCCCCCCTCTGGGGGTGGGATGGTCGGCTCACCCGCGACCGGGATCACCAGGGGCGCGGCGGACAGCGGCAGCTCGCGCACGTCCTCGCAGTCGTCGAAGTCGCGCCGCTCGGTGTCCGGGCGGCTCTCGCGGTCGCTGTCGGGCCGGTCCAGCGGGCGTTCGGTGTCGGTGCGCAGCTCCGGCTCCTCCTCCGGCACCTCCACCCGGGGGCGGCTGGGCGCCGGTCTGGTGCATGTGCCGCAGGTGCCGCGCCCGGACCCGCGCGCGATGGTGCTGGAGAACCCGGAGGTGCCGGAGCGGAAGCGGTTCTGCTCGCGCTCGGACTGCGGGGTGCCGGTGGGGCGTGCGCGGGGTGACCGTCCCGGCCGCACGGAGGGTTTCTGCACCAAGTGCGGGCACCCGTACTCCTTCGTGCCGAAGCTGAAGACCGGGGACATCGTGCACGGCCAGTACGAGGTCGTGGGCTGCCTCGCGCACGGCGGGCTCGGCTGGATCTACCTCGCCGTGGACCGGGCCGTCTCCGACCGGTGGGTGGTGCTCAAGGGCCTGCTGGACACCGGGGACCAGGACGCGATGGCCGCCGCGATCTCCGAGCGGCGCTTCCTCGCGGAGATCGAGCACGCCAACATCGTGCGGATCTACAACTTCGTGGAGCACCTGGACCAGCGCACCGGCTCCCTCGACGGCTACATCGTCATGGAGTACGTCGGCGGCAAGTCCCTGAAGGAGATCGCCAACGCCCGCCGTACGGCGCAGGGCCGCCGGGACCCGCTGCCGGTGGAGCAGGCCTGCGCGTACGGCATCGAGGCGCTGGAAGCCCTCGGCCACCTGCACAGCCGTAACCTCCTCTACTGCGACTTCAAGGTCGACAACGCCATCCAGACCGAGGACCAGCTCAAGCTGATCGACATGGGCGCCGTGCGCCGCATGGACGACGACGAGTCGGCGATCTACGGCACGGTCGGCTACCAGGCGCCCGAGGTCGCCGAGGCCGGCCCGTCGGTGGCGAGCGACCTGTACACGGTGGGCCGTACGCTCGCGGTGCTCACCTTCGACTTCCAGGGCTACACGAACGTCTACGTGGACTCGCTGCCCGACCCGGACACCATCGACGTCTTCCGCCGCTACGAGTCCTTCTACCGGCTGCTGGTGCGCGCCACCGACCCCGACCCGGCCCGCCGGTTCGCCTCGGCGCAGGAGATGGCCGAGCAGCTGACCGGTGTGCTGCGCGAGGTGGTCTCGCTGCAGACCGGGCAGGCGCGGCCCGCGCTGTCGACGCTGTTCGGGCCCGAAGTGAAGGTCACCGACCGGGAGTTGTTCCCCCGGCTGGACGGGGATGTGTCCCGGCTGGGGGCGCGGGAGGTGCGCGGGGCGGCACCCGCTGTCCCGGCGCTGCCCCCGGCCGCCCTCGTCAGGCCCGTCGACACCCCGGCCACCGCGCTCGCCCTGCCGGTCCCGCTGGTCGACCCGAGCGACCCCAACGCGGGGTTCCTGGCGGGTCTGATGACCTCCGGGCCGGCCGAGCTGATCGCCGCGCTGGACGCGGCGCCCACGCAGACCGTGGAGACCCGGCTCAGGCAGATCCGCGCCCGGCTGGAGAGCGGCGACCACCAGGCCGCGCTGATGAGCCTGGCCGAGCTGGAGGAGGAACGGCCCGACGACTGGCGGGTGGTGTGGTACCGGGGCGTGGCCGCCCTGGTCACCGGCGACTTCGAGGGCGCCGCGCTCTCCTTCGACGCCATCTACGACGCCTTCCCCGGCGAGGCCGCGCCGAAGCTGGCGCTCGGCCTGTGCGCGGAGGTGCTCGGACAGCTGGACAACGCGGCCGAGTACTACCACCTGGTGTGGGCGACCGACCCCAGCTATGTGAGCGCCGCCTTCGGGCTCGCCCGGGTGCAGCTCGCGGCCGGGAACCGGCACGGGGCCGTGCGGACCCTGGAGTCGGTGCCGGAGTCCTCCATCCACTACACGGCCGCCCGGGTCGCCGCCGTCCGGGCCCGGCTCAGACAGCGCACCGCGGCCGCCGGTGACGTACCGTTCCTGGACGACCTGACGGCCGCCGCCGGGCAGGTCGAGGCGCTGGACGCGTACGGTCTGGACCCGGCGCGGCGCGAGCAGTTGTCGGCGGAAGTCCTCGGCTGTGCGCTGGACTGGATACTCTCCGGTGGCCAGGGCAACCCGTCCGCCGCCGGCGGACGGGTGCTGCTGGGCAGCGGTCTGGACGAGCGGGGCCTCCGCTTCGGCCTGGAGCGCGCCTACCGCACGCTGGCCCGGCTGGCGCCCGGCGGCGAGGCGAGGATCGAACTGGTGGAACGGGCCAACCGTTACCGCCCCCGGACGTGGGTGTAGTTGATGTCGCAGATGCCCCAGCAGGCCGCACTGTCGAAGTGCCCGAGCTGCGCGGAGCCCGTCGAGCCGGGTGACCTCTTCTGCGGAGCGTGCGGGTACGACCTCTCCGTCGTACCCGAACCGCCGCAGGACCATCCGACGCTCACCATGACCGGCTCCGCGACCGGCCCTTCCGGGGACGGCGTGGCGTGGCCCGCCCCCGAGCCGGACGGCTCCGGCACCCCGCCGGCGGTGCATCTGCCGGCCGACCTGGCCGGCACCGACTCCGGCGACGGGTCCCTGCCCGAGCACGAGCCCGGCGCGGACCCGCACGCGCAAGGCGCGGAGGGAGCGCGGCAGCCGGCCGGTTCCGGGGTGCGCTTCGACCGGCCCGCGGAGCCCGACGAGTACCCGTTGCCGGCGCCGGACCCGCGGGTGGCCGAGAACCCCGGGAACACAGCCGTGCCCGAGGAGCCCGCGCAGATGTGCGTGGCCTGCCGGGCCGGCCGGGTGGACAGCGACGGCTACTGCGAGAACTGCGGGCACGCCCAGCCCCGCGAACGCGACCACATGGAGCGGGAGTCGGGCCCGGTGGCCGCCGTCAGCGACCGGGGTCTGCGCCACCACCGCAACGAGGACGCCTTCGCCGTCGGCCACACCGCGCTGCCCGACGGCACCCCGGCCACCCTCGCGATCGTCTGCGACGGCGTGTCCTCCGCGACCCGCCCCGACGACGCCTCGACCGCCGCCTCCCAGGCGGCCGGTGACGCGCTGCTGGCCGCCCTGCCGCGCGGCACGCATCCGCAGACGGCGATGCACGAGGCGATCGTCGCCGCCGCGCAGGCCGTGAACGCGCTCGCCGAGGAACCCGCCACGGCCCGTGAGCACGCCCCGCACCAGAACGCCCCGGCGTGCACGATCGTCGGCGCGGTGGTCGCCTCCGGGCTGCTGGTCGTCGGCTGGGTCGGCGACAGCCGCGTCTACTGGGTGCCGGACGACCGCAGCGCGCCTGCGGCCCGGCTGACCGAGGACGACTCCTGGGCCGCGCAGATGGTCGCCGCCGGCCTGATGAGCGAGGCCGAGGCGTACGCCGACGAGCGCGCCCACGCGATCACCGGCTGGCTCGGCGCGGACGCCTACGAACTGGAGCCGCACACCGCGTCCTTCAAGCCGGACCGGCCCGGAGTCGTGGTGGTGTGCACCGACGGCCTGTGGAACTACGCCGAGACGGCCGAGGAGATGTCCGAGGTCGTGCCCGCCGACGCGGCCGCGCGCCCGATGCACAGCGCCCGGGTCCTGGTCGGCCACGCCCTGGACGGCGGGGGCCACGACAACGTAACAGTGGCCGTCGTGCCGTTCCCGGCGCCGCCGCAGGGGGCAGGATCGGCCTGAGGCCGCGGGCCGGAGGGGACCGGCCCGTTCACCGCCATCGCCCTGCGTCGACAGGGCGTCCAAGGGGGATTTGAGTACGCATGGCCAATTTCGCGAAGTCGCATGTGCCGCAGTTCTCGATGGACGTCTATCAGAACGAGTACCTGCCGGAGGGCGGGCGCGAGGTCAACGCGATCGTCACGGTGACCTCGACCGGCGGCGGCGCGGTCGGCAGCGCCGCGGCACCGCTGTACCCGCGGGGCCGGGGCCGCTCGGCCGCCGTGGCGCTCATGGTCGACTGCTCCGGCTCGATGGACTACCCGCCGACCAAGATGCGGGGCGCCCGGGACGCCACGTCCGCCGCGATCGACACCCTGCGCGACGGCACGCACTTCGCCTTGATCGGCGGCACCCATGTGGCCAAGGAGGTCTACCCGGGCGGCGGACGGCTCGCGGTCGCCGACGCCGGCACCCGCGAGCAGGCCAAGCAGGCGCTGCGGGGGCTCGGCGCGGGCGGCGGCACGGCCATCGGCACCTGGCTGCGGCTCGCCGACCGGCTGCTGAACTCGGCGGACGTCACCATCCGGCACGGCATCCTGCTCACCGACGGCCGCAACGAGCACGAGTCTCCGGAGGATCTGCGGGCGACGCTGGAGGCGTGCGCCGGACGGTTCACCTGTGACGCGCGGGGCGTGGGCACCGACTGGGAAGTGAAAGAAGTCACAGGGATCGCCTCGGCGCTGCTCGGCACCGCCGACATCGTCGCCGACCCGGCCGGACTCGCCGCCGACTTCACGCGGATGATGGAGACGGCGATGGGCAAGGAGGTCGCCGACGTCTCCCTCAGGGTGTGGACGCCGGTCGGCACGACCATCCGGTTCGTCAAGCAAGTCGCGCCCACCGTCGAGGACTTGACCGCCCGCCGCACCGAGGCAGGGCCGCGCGCCGGGGACTACCCGACCGGGTCCTGGGGCGACGAGTCCCGCGACTACCACCTGTGCGTTCAGGTTCCGGCGGCCGGCCTCGGCCAGGAGATGCTCGCCGCGCGGGTCTCGCTGGTCGTGCCGCAGGCGGACGGATCGGTACAGAACCTGGGTGCGCAGGGGCTCGTACGGGCCGTGTGGACCGACGACGTGGCGGCCTCCACCTCGATCAACCCCCAAGTCGCCCACTACACCGGGCAGGCCGAACTGGCACAAGCCATCAAGCAAGGGCTCGATCTTCGCAAGGCGGGCGATTTCGACGGCGCAACGGCCAAACTGGGGCGTGCGGTTCAGCTCGCCAACGCCTCCGGGAACGCCGATACTGCGAAACTGCTTGCGAAGGTGGTGGACGTGGTCGACGCCGCGACAGGTACTGTGCGGTTGAAGACGAAGGTCGCGGAGGCCGATGAGATGACTCTGGAGACCCGGTCCACAAAGACTGTTCGTGTAAAGAAGTGACCCAGTAGGACATCCGGAGAAGGGGAAGCACCGACATGCCGACCTGCCCGAACGGACACCAGTCGGGTTCCGACGACTGGTGCGAGGTCTGCGGTCACCGCATGGCCGGTGCCGTACCTCCGCCCCCGCCGCCCCCGCCCGCGGGCGGTTACGGCTTCCCGCCCCCGCAGGGCGGCCCGTCCGGCTCACGCCCGCCGGCCGCGTCGGCCCCGGAGCCGGAGCTGTGCCCGCAGTGCCGTACGCCCCGCGAGGGCGGCGCGCCCTTCTGCGAGGAGTGCCGGTGGAACTTCCTGACCAACACGGCCACCTCGTACACCCCGGCCGCGCCGCGCCCGCCGCAGCCGCGGTTCCAGCCGCCGAGCGCGACCTACGGCGGCAATGACGGGTACGAGTACCAGGGTTCGCGGCCCTCGCAGATGAATCGGCCCGCCGAGCCGATCCCGTCGTTCGGCAGCGAGCCGTCGGGCCCGACGCCGTTCGCCGGCGAGCGCGGCCCGTCGGGCCCGCCGACCTCACCGGGTCCGGGCGGTCCGGGTGGCTTCGGTGGCCCGGGTCAGGGTGGCCCGGGTGCCGGTGGTCCTTCCGGTTTCGGCGGCGGTCAGGGGCCGGGTCCCGGCGGACCCGGCGGACCCTCCGCTTTCGGCGGCCCGGGTCAGCCTCAGGGTCCCGGCGGCCCCGGTGGTCCCTCCGGTCCGCCGCCCTTCGGTCGTGAGCCGTCCGGTCCCGGTGGCCCCACTCCCCCCGGTCCGCCCCAGGGCGGTCCCGGCGCGCCCGGTCCCTCCGGATTCGGCGGCGCCCCCTCGCGTCCGGTGCCGCCGCCGCCCGGCCCGGCCGGTGCCGGTCCCGGCGGTGCCCCGCAGGCGTTCCAGCAGCCCCGTCCGCCCGCGCCGCCCGCGTTCCCGCGCGCGACCGGCCAGCCCCCGGGACCCACGTCTCCCGGCCCCGCCTTCGGCGGTGACGACGACTGGGTGATCTCCCCGCCGTCGGCCTCCGGCCCGGGTGGCGCTCAGGCCGGCGGGTACGGCTACCCGCAGCCCGGCGCCGCGCAGGCCCCGCCCGTCCCGGGTTTCCCGCAGCAGCGGGCCACCTGGACGGCGACGATCGGCCCGGACCGCGAGTACTTCATGGCGATGATGCAGCGCTCGGGTCCCGAGGCCGCGGGCCTGAACCTGCCCGCGTACTCGCCCGAGCAGCAGCGCACGCTCGGCGGCAGCCAGGTCACCATCGGCCGCCGCCGGCACTCCACCGGCGACACCCCCGACATCGACCTGTCGGTGCCGCCGGAGGACCCGGGCGTCTCGCACCAGCACGCGGTGCTGGTGCAGCAGCCGGACGGCACCTGGGCGGTCGTCGACCAGAACTCGACCAACGGCACCACGGTCAACATGTCCGAGGAACCGATCCAGCCGTTCGTGCCGGTTCCGCTGCAGGACGGCGACCGGGTGCACGTGGGCGCCTGGACGACGATCACCATCCGCCGGGCCTGAGCGCCACCGGGGACGGTCACGAGAGGGGCCAGGCGTACGGCCCCTCCGGCTCGTCCAGCCAGGCCCAGGTGTGCTCGCCGTCGACCGTGACGCCGTACCGCTCGCGCTCCGGCTCGCCCTCGCGCTCCCACAGCGCGTAGGCCTCCTGCGGGTCGAGGGTGCCCCGGGTCAGCACCAGCAGGAAGCGGAACGTCTCCTGCTCGCGGGCCCGGCCAGGCAGCCCGGCGAGCGATACGCCCTCCGGACCTCCCCGCCCCTCGCCGCGCAGCGGTATGAAGAAGGCGGCCGTGGGCAGGAAGCGGCCCTCGCCGTGGGTCGCGTCCCGGACCGTGAGCGCGAGCAGGCCGGTGGCCAGCGGGGTCAGGACGCGGGCGCCGGGGCGGCACTGGGCGAGCCAGACGCGCGGGACCGTGGACAGCTCGCAGGTGGCGATGATCCGGTCGAACGGGGCGCGTTCGGGCACACCGCGCGCGCCGTCGCCGGTGACGACGGCCGGGTGGAATCCGGCCGCGTCCAGGTGCCGGCGGGCCGACTCGGTGATCTCCGGTTCCAGATCGACGGTGGTGACGAGGCCGTCGTCGCCGAGCCGGTGCGCGAGCAGGGCCGCGTTGTAGCCGGTGCCGGCCCCCACCTCCAGGACCCGGTTGCCGTCCTCGACCTCCAGCGCGGCCAGCATCCGCGCCATCAGGGAGGGCTGGCTGCTGGAGGAGACCAGCTCGCCGTCGCGCAGCCGGGTGGCCAGCGGCACGTCCTCGTAGACACCGCGCACCCAGCGCTCGCGGGCCTCGGCGTCGGGGCTCTCGCCCCAGCGGCGCTCGTAGCCGCGCGGTCCGGCGACGTAGTAGTACGGCACGAACAGGTGCCGGGGCACCGCCGCGAACGCCTCCCGCCACACCGGGTCCCCGGCCCAGGCCCCCTCGGCGTCGATCTCCCGCACCAGCGCGGTCCGCGCGGCGGCGGCCAGGCGGTCGGTCTCGGTGTCGTAGGCACCCATGGCTCCACAGTAGGGGCGGCGGGTCCGCGGTACGGGCGGGCCAGGCCGCAGTCCGGGAAGTCGTAAGTTGTGTCGGCGTGAAGGCGCTGGGGCTCGGCACAGTCGCTGTGGGATTCGCGTGCCATGTGGAAACGGGCGACCACCGGCTTCAGTCCGAGGCTGTCATGGGTGCTCGCCGCAGAGAGGCCGACGCGCAGGGGCGGTCCGTCCGCGTCGGACAGGCGGTGCGTCCGGCAACCCGGCCCGCCCCGGTCCACGGACGACGGACCTTCTGGCGTGCGCGGCCTGTCCCCGGACACCCGCGCGCGACCAGATCGGAAACCGGCGGTGCACCCGGTGCCCATCGCGGCGAGGATGTCCGCGTGGCCCGGCCGCCGCGGCCCTGTCTCACCCGCGGGTGACCACCTCGCGCAGCCGGCCGGCGGTCACCGCGGTGACGTCGCCGGCGGGCTCCTGATCCGCGCCGCGGCCCCGCCCGGAGAACGTGACAGAGCAGCGGGCCGGGGTTGTCGGGGCGTCGGGACGCAGCCGGTCGCTCACGTCCGCCGCGAGGTGGATCCGCCCGTCGGCCGCCTGTTCCGGACGTCCGCGTCATACGTCTCGGAACGGGAGACCTCAGCAGGCCGGGTGACGGGAGGTTCGACGGCGTCCGGGTCCAGAAGTTGCCCCGTGCGTCGCCGGGAACCGCTCACTCAGTAGGCACCGCTACCCCGCAGCACCGCAGGGAGGGTACGAAAGAGGATCGCCAGATCCAGCTTGAGGGACCAGGTGTCGACGTATTGCAGGTCCAGGCGAACGGCCTCCTCCCATGCCAGGTCGGACCGGCCGTTGATCTGCCACAGTCCGGTGAGTCCCGGCCGCACCCGCAGGCGACGGCGCGCCTCCCCGGTGAACGCCGAGTCCTCCACCGGTAGCGGCCGGGGACCGACCAGGGACATCTGCCCCTTCAGCACATTGACCAACTGCGGTAGCTCATCCAGGGAATAGCGGCGCAACCAGCGCCCGGTCGCGGTCACGCGCGGGTCGTCACGGACCTTGAACAGGTGCCCGTCGGACTCGTTGCGAGCCGCCATGGACGTCCGCATCTTCTCGGACCCGACTCGCATCGTGCGCAGCTTGAGCATCTCGAACTCCTCGCCCCGCCAGCCCGTTCGCCTCTGGCGGAAGAGAAGGGGGCCCGGCGTGTCGGCCTTCACGGCGACGGCGGCCACCAGGAAGAGCGGTGCCAGGAGCAGGAGCAGCACGGTGGCCCCCACCGCGTCGATGGTGCGTTTGATCGCCCGGTCTGTCCACACGGAGTGCCGCGGCAGTGCCGACCCGTGGCGAGCGGCTTCTACAGCGGATACGGATGCCGCCACCTACTACCTCCTTTGGGTTGAACAGGTGAAATGCCTTCAGCTAGAGACATGTCAACAAACCCAATGCCTCCATTGGTGCATGAGTGAGTAATAGATAGATACACGACGTCAACCTGATCTTCGGAAGCGACATCGCAACTTCCCACCGTCCGGCCTTGGGCGGTGCAGCCGAAAGGACCTGCATGCGTGCGGTAGTGACGGGCGGGGCCGGATTCATCGGTTCCCACTTGTGCGAACGACTGCTCCACGAGGGCCACGAGGTGGTCTGCGTGGACAACTTCGTGACCTCCAGCCCCGGCAACGTCGAACATCTCAGAGCCGAGCGGAACTTCCGGCTGGACCGACGGGACATCACCCAGGGCCTGGAAGTGCCCGGTCCCGTGGACGCCGTGTTCCACCTGGCGTCACCGGCCTCGCCCGCGGACTACCTGAGGCTGCCCCTGGAGACGCTGTGTGCCGGGTCGGCCGGCACCTGGCACGCCCTCGACCTTGCCGCCACGAAGGGCGCCCGTTTCCTGCTGACCTCCACCTCCGAGTCGTACGGCGACCCGCTGGTCCACCCCCAGCCGGAAAGCTACTGGGGCAATGTCAACCCCGTCGGTCCCCGGTCGGTGTACGACGAGGCGAAGCGCTTCGGTGAGGCACTGACCATGGCCTACCGCAGACACCGCGGTGTGGATGCGAAGATCGTGCGCATCTTCAACACCTTCGGCCCGCGGATGCGTGCGGACGACGGAAGGGCCATCCCCACCTTCGTCGGCCAGGCACTGCGCAGAGAGCCGATCACGGTCACCGGTGACGGCAGCCAGACCAGGTCGCTGTGTTACGTGGACGACCTGGTCGACGGATTGCTGCGCATGCTGGCGAGCGACCACGCCGGCCCGGTCAACCTGGGCAACCCCCACGAGGTCTCCATGCTCGAGCTGGCCGAGTGGATCAGGAAGCTCACTCGGACCACCTCCGAGATCACGCTGATTCCCCGCCCCCAGGACGACCCGGAACGACGCCGTCCGGACATCACCCTGGCTCGCGAACTGCTGGACTGGGAGCCCTCGACTCCGGTGGAACAGGGCCTTCGCGACACGATCACCGACTTCCGGCGCCGACTGGTCTCCGGGGGCTTCGCCGAGCGCAAGAGACGGACCGTCCCCTCACCACTGACGGCCTCGGCCCGCTCATGACCGCTCCAGCGAGCACGGAACACACACCGGGCCGGCACATGGCCCCCGTGGTCCGATGCATGGGGGTGCCCATCACCGCACACACACGGGAAAGCGCCGCCCGGGACGTCGTGCATCTCGCCCAACGGATCCGCGCGACGCGCCTCGCAGACCAAGGAGTTGCAGTCGACGCACTCCATGTCACCGACGCGACCCCCCGTGGCGACGTGCACCTGTGCAACGCCTACACGCTCGCACTCGCCGACCGGGACCCGGAGTTGCACGGCATCCTCCGCGCGGCACCCCTCAACCTCCCGGACGGTCAGCCCGTCGTCTGGGCCAACCGACTCCTCCACCGGGGCACGACGCTGCCTGCCACCCGCGTCTACGGTCCCGACCTCTTGCTGGACGTCTTCGCCCTCGGCCAGAGCAGCGGGCTGCGCCACTATCTCCTCGGTTCCACACCGCACGTGCTGGGCGCCCTGGAACGGGAGCTGCGACGCCGCTTCCCGAACGCCCTGATCACCGGCACCTGTTCCCCGCCGTTCCGGCCCCTGACTTCTCAAGAAGCGCGGAAACAGCGGGAAGGCATCCGCTCGGCCGAGGCGGACATCGTCTGGGTAGGACTAGGCACTCCGAAGCAGGACCGATGGGCCGCCGAACTGTGCACCGCACTGCCCGTCGTGGCCGTCGCGGTGGGCGCGGCCTTCGACTTCATCGCCGGCACCAAGCGGCAGGCACCGCATTGGATGCGGCGCAGTGGGCTGGAGTGGGTATTCCGTCTCGGTTGCGAGCCGCGACGCCTGTGGCGGCGGTATATATTCGGAAATACCCGTTTCGTCCGAGGTATTGCCCGGCAAGCGTTCCTTGGGACGAAAGAGGGCAGCCCGGTGCCGACCTCACGGCAACCTCAGTTAGACGAGACGTCGCCCGCTGGCCGAAGGAATGAACTATGACCGCTTCAGCCACCCTGCGCCAAGAAAATGAGGAGCAGCGGGACACCAACGGGACGGGAGGCCTGCGCATCGTCCTGGTTGCATACTCCTGTGACCCCACCCGGGGGACTGAGCCGGGCATGGGATGGGCATGGGCGGAAGCACTTGCGCAGCGCGGGCACTTCGTGGAGTTGCTGACACGACCTCAAAACAAGAACGTGCAGGAGATCGCGCGACGGCTGAAGGAACTCGGTCAGGTAGGGCGCCGCATCGCACCTCACTTCGTCCGGGAGCCGACATGCCCTCGATGGGTGCGCATGCCCGCTCAGGCCTCGCAGTTCGTGCGCTACGACGGATGGCAGCGCCGTGCACTGTCCCACGCGCGCCAACATGGGCTCGCCGGGGCAGACCTGGTGCACCATGTTTCCTACGGTTCCCTGGTGGGTGGCAGCGCGCTGCGGCATCTCGGACCGCCCCTGGTCTTCGGTCCCGTAGGCGGAGGCCAGACGGCTCCCCGTAGCCACCGCCGATATCTGGGCGCCGCTTACCGTCAGGAGACGCTGCGGGAATTGCTGTGGGTACGCGGGCTGAGCCGGCGGCCTTCGTGCCGGGCCACCGTCCGTGAGGCGGCGCTGGTGCTCACCACCAATCGTGACACTGCTCGTCGGGCCCGCCTCCTCGGCCGAACGGACACCCGCATGATGCTGAGCGACGGCATCCCCGACAGACTGGTGCGGAAGTCCACGGAAAGGAATCCGAAAGGTGCCGTCCGCCCGCCGACCGTGCTGTGGGTAGGCGGCCTGGTTCCCATCAAGGCCCCGGCATTGGCTCTCCTTTCCTTCGCTTCGCTGCTGGCCGAGGTTCCGGACGCCCGCCTCGTGGTGCTGGGCGGCGGCCCGCTCCGTGCGGAATTGACGCACTTGGCCGCGCGGTTGAATGTGGCCAAGTCCATCTGCTTCCGGGGACGAGTGCCGTGGGAGCAGGCGATCGCGGCATACGACGACGCCGACGTACTGCTGTTCACCAGCCTTCGTGACTCGTTCGGTGTGCAAGCCCTGGAGGCATGGGCCCGTGGTTTGCCAGTCGTGCACCTCGATCACCAGGGCATCCGGGACTTCTCCGCGCCCGGCGGCGCGGTAGCCGTGCCGCTGGGTCGTCCCACGGACTTGCCGCAGCGCCTCGCGCAGGCACTCGGCGGAGTTCTCACCGATCACGAGACCCGGCGTCGCATGGCGACGGCCGGGTTGTCGTGGGCACAGCAGCACACCTGGTCTGCCAAGGCCGAGCTCGCCGAACAACTGTATCGCGGCGTTCTGAGTGACGACTGACATCCGAGAGAGGACTTTGATGCCTTCCGCAGTGCCCTATGGGACCGGGCGTCGGCCATGCAATGGCCTGAGCACCACAGACCACGGCGCCGAAGGTGCCTTGGTGAACGAGACAGCTCATGCTCAGGCTGGTCCTTCACCTGGGATTTCAATGCGCTTTCGCGTGGCGCTGGTGCACAGCTTCTATTCGTCAGCCCAGCCCAGCGGAGAGAACGTCGCCGTCCTCGATCAGGCACAAGCGCTGCGTTCCGCCGGTCACGAGGTCACCGTGGTCACCACGCACACCGATGCGTTGCAAACCGAGCAGTGGTACGCCGCGCGTGCGGCGATCCGAGTCGCGACCGGATTCGGCCGGTCGCCGCTGGCTGCTCTCAAGCGCTTCGAACCTGATGTGGTTCATGTGCACAACCTCTTCCCCAACTTCGGCACCCATTGGCTCAAGAAGTGGCCGGGAGCCGTGGTCGCCACTCTCCACAACTTTCGCCCGGCGTGCGCGGCCGGGACGCTCTTCAGGGACGGAAAGATGTGCACCGAATGCCCCGGGGGGGATCGTTGGGCGGGACTGAGGCATGCCTGCTACAGGGGTGCACGCAGTGCCACGCTCCCTCTTGCCTGGGCCGGCCGGGGTGGTGCGCAAGCCCATCCCCTGCTTCGCCGTGCCGAGCGGCTGGTGATTCCCTCCGACCGCAGCCGGGACCTCTATCTGCGCTTCGGCGTACAGGCGGAGAAACTCGCCGTAGTGCCCAACTTCACCGACTTGGACGATGCGGGCCCCCTCGCGGACTCTGCCGTGCCCTCGACGGCCCATCGATGGGTCTACGTCGGTCGACTCAGCGAGGAGAAGGGAATCCTGCCGCTGCTCCGGAGCTGGCCGGAGAATGAGCCTCTCGATGTGATTGGATCCGGGCCGCTGGAGTCGGCCTGCAGGGCAGCCGCTCCCAAGAGGGTCCGGTTGCTCGGTGCGTTTCCGCGCGCGCAGCTCATGGCACGGCTGCCGCGATACACCGGCCTGGTCTTCCCCAGCGTCTGGCCCGAGATCGGAGCACCCCTCGTCTACCAGGAGGCCCTGGCCGCCGGCGTGCCGGTACTCGCCCTCGCCGGATCAGTGGCGGCGGACTGTGTGCGTCGGGACGGTCCGGGTACGGTCTATGGAAGCAACGACGAGCTGCCACTCGCCCTCTCATCCGCACGTCGGCACTTCCCGACGCTGCGGCACCATTGCCGCAGGGTGCACGCCGAGCACTACACGGCACGATCCTGGACTGTCGCCATTGAGGACGTGTACGCGCAGGCCCTGAAGCAGGCCGCGGATGGACAGCCAGTCGCCGCGACGGATCCGGCATGAGCACGACAGGAAGTCGGCCGCGCGTGGTGGTGGTGCAGCCATACGTTCCCGGCTACCGGACCTCATTCTTCAATCACCTGCAGGCCTACCTGGATGCTTCAGGCGTCGTCCTGGAGGTGCTGCACGGGCCCGCACCGCCACAGCAGGCGGCCCGCCGAGACGCGTCTTCCTGCGTCTGTTCGGTGCAGGTCGCTTCCCGACGACTGCCTGCTCCAGGCGGACGTTCGCTGTTCTGGAATCAGGTGCTGAGTCGGGCTGCTTCGGCCGATGCCGTGGTGCTCGAACAGGCACTGCACAACCTGGAGGCGTACCCGCTGCTGGCGAAGCAGTTGGCCGGACGCGTCACCGGGCGTGGTCCCCTGGTCGCCTTTTGGGGCCATGGTCGGACTTACACCAAGCCGGTAAGCCGCCTGGAGGCTAGGGCAAAAGACGCGGTGACCAGACTGGGGCGGTGGTTCTTTGCCTATACGGAAGGCGGAGCCGCCCATGTGGTTTCTCGAGGATTCCCCAGGGACCGGATCACGGTAGTGCGCAACTCCGTCGACACTACGGAGATGACGGCCGCCCACGCGCGAGCCATGAGGCCGGGAACGGCAGAATTCACGGAGGCCGCACTCCTGTGCGAGCGGTATGGCCTGGTCGCCGGACGCACTGCACTGTATCTTGGCGGACTCGACGCACCGAAACGAATTCCGTTCCTGCTGGAGTGCGCCGACCGAATTGCCGCCGAACTCACTGGGTTCCGCCTGCTGGTTGCAGGTGACGGCGCTGAGCGCCACCTGGTCGACAAGGCGGCGTCCCGGCCCGGCAACCCGGTAATCCCGATGGGGCATGTCGACGGGCCGCGCGCCGCGTTGCTCGGCGCAGTGAGCGACGTCATGCTGATGCCGGGCCGAGTGGGACTGTGCGCTGTGGACTCCTTCGTGCTGCGCACACCCATCGTTACCACCAACTGGCCATGGCACGCTCCCGAGTTTGAGTACCTGATCGATGGCTCCAACGCCGTGGTCACACCGGACAGCCCAGCCACTTGCGCGGCAGCCGTGACGGGGCTGCTCCGCGACCCGAAGCGACTAAAACAACTCGCCAAGGCATGTGAGCGCGATGCCGTGCAATACACGACGGAGGCTATGGCCCGGCGGTTTCACGACGGCGTACTCCGAGTGTTGAATCATGGCCGATCTTGAAGTACGGGTGAGCTGGGAACCGCTGAGCAGTAAATCAGTTGGGCTGTAAAGAGCAGACTTATCGACAATGAATATGGGAGGCTTTCCAGTGCAGGTTCACGAAGCTGGACTTCTGGGCCGGGTTGCGAAGACCGTGGCACCGCCACTGTCCCGTCCGGCGAGCAGACCCTGGTACCGGAATTGTATTCGTCTCCTCGAGGTCTATCTCCAGATTCTCCAAGGACGAGGAGCTGGGACAGGTTGGGATCTCGAAGGTGAGGTAGTCGCAGCCCATCGATTCCTCCAAGAGGTCGATTCTCCGGTGATCTTTGATGTGGGTGCGAACTTCGGGCAATGGACGACGTCGCTGCATACGGCCTTGGGTGAACAGGCAGGCACTTTTTTCATGTTCGAACCACAGTCGGCGTGCCAGCCGGCGCTGGGCGGGATCACTGATAGTCAGCGAGTGATCGTCCGCGCGGCGGTGGGCGACAAATCTGGGAGCGCGAACGTCTTCTGCGACACGCCGGGGTCCGGGGTCGCCTCGATCCACAGGCGGCGCGACTCGTACTTCGGAGACTTGACGTCCCACCAGGAAACCGTCCGAGTCACGACCATTGACTTCGAGGTCGAAAGCCGGGGGATCCACCGGATTGACCTGTTGAAGCTCGACATCGAGGGAGCGGAGTTGGCCGCACTGCTAGGGGCACGCAAGACGCTCGAGAGGCGCAGAATTTCAACCATCGCGTTTGAGTTCGGCTCGGCGAATGTGTACTCGCGCACCTTCTTCAGGGACTTCTGGGACCTCCTCGATCCACTCGGATACCGCATCTGGAGAATTTTCCCAGGCGGAGGCCTGTTGCCCCTGACGGAGTATACTGAAGAACTTGAGCATTTTCGCGGGGTGAGTAACTACATTGCGTCGCTGAAATCACCCGGACACCGGAGCAACCGACGGTAGTTGAGCAAGGACGGCAGCCCCGGTCCGGCGCGCCGCAACCATGCACAGAAGATCGTCTTGTCACGCGATAGCGTGCAGAATCGCCTTGCCGGTCGCCTTCTTGAGTACCTTGACGAACCGCGATCCGGGTGGACTCGATCTCGAACGTGTGAATTTGGGCTGCACGCAGAGATCGCGACACCTTTCTGACCTAATCCGAGTCGAGTCGTCCTCTCTGTATGCTTTGGTTCATGTTGGGTAAAGTGGCATCACCGTTCGAGCAACACAAACGGCCACGCCTGTCATTGATCGCCATTGCGACTTCTTGGCTTCTCGTCGGAGGCAACCTCCTCTCCAGCCTCGGACTGGCTGCTCCTGCCACCGTCCTGATCTTTCTCGCTGCCTCGTTGACCCTGCCATGCGCCCTGGTGTTTGGTCCGGGCCGCAGCCATTGCAACCTCGAGCCGCTCAATCCGAGGCGTGCACGAATCCCTTCACCGCTGTGGGCGTTCGCTCTGTGGGTATCCGTGTCCGCGATCTGCCAGCAGACCGAAGCCGCTGCCCAAAACGCCCTGGTCTACTTGTCGTTTGTTGCCCTGCTAGCGCTCACTGCTGCTTGGACGTCGGAGAGTTCGCCACGGCTCCTGCTGCGGTGGATGCGTGTGGCGGCCGTCGTGGGCGCTGTGGGATACCTGGCGACCGTGGTGGCACGAGGTCCGGGTAGCAGCGCATTCTACGTTTCTCGGACTTACGGCGAAATCGTGTGGATCGGCATGGCCGTCGCTGTAGCCCTCGCCACCCGGTCCCGGGTCGGCTACGTAGCCCCATTGCTGCTCCTCGCCGCCAGCCTGCTCAGCTTGTCACGCACAGCATCGGTTGCGTGTGCCCTCCAGTTCATCGCGTGCGTCGCCAAGGGCCGCGGCCGCGGGGAACTCCTGAAAGTGATCTCGTTCGGCGCGGTGACGGGCTATGCGGTCTTTCTGGTGTTCACTCAGTTCCAGCCGCTGCGGAACCGCTTCATCGATAATGACCACGCGCAAATCGGCGGGATCGTGACCGGAACTTCTGGCCGATCGCGCCTGTGGGCCATCATGTGGGACTCGATCCGTGAGGCTCCATGGCTGGGACACGGCATCGGAAGCGCACATCAGACGATCAGGGACACCCTGGGGCCCAACAGGGTCCTTCACCCTCTCAACGATTACCTGCGGCTCTGGAATGATCTCGGATTCGTCGGTCTTCTTCTGTGGGTATTGGCAATTCTAATCCTGGGGCACGGCGCGTTTCGCCGCTGGCGGACGGCAAGGAACGATGCAGATCGGGCCGCCCATCAGGCAGCATTTCTCTCCTTGATCGGTCTGAGCATCAATGCATTCACTTCAAATCCGTTGGTCTACATCTTCGTCATGGCGCCTGTCGCAGTGATCATCGGCACCAGCATGGGGCGCGCCAACGCGGAGGATCCGCACCCTGCGGACGTCCTCACGAGCGGGAAACCTGCTGTGCCGGAACTGAAGACTGCTCATTGACCGCAGGAATATACGTCACTCAGGGAGAGTCGTTGAAGGAGAGCGACAGTGGGACCACGCTAACAGTTCCGTCACCTGGTCTGGCTTCAGCTACCGCGGCTGGGGTGCGTTGGACCCTACTCGGTTCGATTGCCACTTTGGTCGTACAAATGCCTTACACGGCCGTCATGAGTCGTTTGCTTTCACCAGGTGATTTCGGACTGATAGGGCTCGCGCTCTTCATGCTTCGCTTCGTGAGCTTCTTCGCCCAGGGTGGCCTGAATTCCGCAGTCACCCAACGTCCGGTGCTCAACGTGCGCGACATCCGTGCAGCAATGGCGTTCGGAATCGTGACTGGGATCGGAGTGTATGTTGCAGCGTGGGCGATTATGCCCTTTGCCGTTCAGGTGGTGCACGGGCCACCCGAACTGACTTCGGTGTGTAGGGTGTTGGGGTTGACATTTGTGATCTCTGCCCTCGGCGCAACCGCAGTGGGAGTTCTTCGCCGAACAATGCGTTACCGCGCGATTGCCATGGTCGAATTCGGCTCATATCTCATCGGATACTGCGGCCTCGGTGTGACGTCCGCCGTCCTGGGTAACGGCGTGTGGAGCTTGGTTTACGCATGTCTGGGACAAAACGCTTTGATGACGGTGGGCTGCTGGGTGTTGGCCAAGCACGACCTACGACCCCTGTTCGACTTCCGGGCCGTGAAACAATTGGCGTCGGTCGGGGCGAAGGTGTCTCTTGTCGGTTTTCTTGAGTTCTTGTCTCTAGGCGGCGACAACGTCCTCGTCGGCAGATATGCGGGGATGGATATGCTAGGCCACTACAACCGTGCGTGGTTCTTGGCGTCGCTCCCCCTGCTTCAGGTGGCCATGGCCCTGAACAAGGTCCTGCTTCCGGCCTTCAGTTGTATCCAGGCCCAGAGCGCGCGCCTCAGGCTGGCTTATGTCGACAGCATCACAGTGACGACGTTGCTCTTCATCCCCATGGGGGCTGTCATCGCAGCGTGTGCCAACAACGCCGTGCATGTTGTACTGGGAGCCGAATGGACGACGGCCGCCGACCTGGTTCCCCTCCTCGCTGCGGTCGGGGCACTCAATGTCATTTCATATTTTCCCGCTACGGTGGCAGAGGCGACTGGGCGCGTCTGGCCTAAGGTGACCATCGAGATACTGCATCTGATCGTTCTCTCGATGGGAGCCGGCGTTGCGATGGCAGCCGGTACGGGAATCATCGGACTGGTCATCGCTGTTCTTGTGAGCCGATTTATGCGTCATGGAGTCTATGTCGTCTACATCTGCCGGGTATTTCCAGGCTCCATGCGAAGCGTGACGATCGCCCATACGCAGTCCTCGATGGTTGCTCTAGTCCTCTGGCTTTCCGTGACGACCGCTGGCCGAGCGCTTGAGGGGATCGTTCCTCCACTCGTGGCGCTCGTAGCTCAACTCTTGACAGTCGCACTGCTGGGCGGCTTCATTCTGATGTTCGGCCGGAACCTCAACGGGATCCGAGTAGTGCGCAGTCGTGCACTGGTGCCCGTCGCGCTCTCACCAAAGAGATGTGCAAAGTTCTGATGAGCACCTCCTCACAGTGCAGTGCCATACACCGAAAGGAAACGCGATGCCATCAAATGGTTGGCTTCCCGCGGCGGGCCGGATCTGCATGCCTCGTCCCATCGTGTGGCGGGGTGCCGGTCTGGGTAACGAGATCTTTCCTTGGGCCAAGGCATACATCGCCAGTCGTGAGCTGGGGTTCCGCCTCTTGCGCCCGGCCTGGGGGCTCAACCGCCGAAACTACCGGCAGGAGTTCGGTACATCACGACTGGACTTTCTCCAGCACGCGACTCTGCGGCTGGCCATGCCGGTTGTCACTGTCACAGACGAACTGGTCCAGTCGACGGGAGAGACCGACTACGGCGCCGCCATGCGGGTGCTCGATGCCGAGTACGGGTGGTCACGTCGACGCTCGATCATTCTGTTGCACCAGGGCATGGCCGGCGGTCATCTCGCGATCGAACGTGCCCGTGGCTACCTGCGGAACACACTGCTTGGACGCCTGCCGGAAAGAGGTTGTCCAGACGACTGCGGGCCGGACAAGGGACAGCTCCGCGTCGCCATGCACATTCGATTGGGTGATTTCAGCCAGGACTCCACCGGACCACAACCCGGGGTTTTCAACAGGCGGCTGCCTCTGTCTTGGTACTTGAGCGTTCTGGAAACTCTGCAGGAGAGGTACAGCGACTCACTTCACATCGACCTCGTGAGTGACGACCCCCTTCAAGCCGCGCAGATGCTTTCCGGGTGGCGTACGTGCGATGCCCGGTCGCGGAGCATTCTCGAGGACCTCTCGATCATGGCAACGGCCGACCTGCTCGTCTGCTCGGTCTCCGCGTTCTCCATGCTTGCGGCCTTCCTTTCTGACGCACCCTACCTGTGGTATCGCCCGCATCTGCACGAGTACGGCGACTTTCTCAGCATCTCGGGCTACAAATCGCAGCAAATGTCAGGGGGAACCGGGGAGAATCTTAAGAAGGAAAGGCGGATCGGTTGTGACGCACTGCCGACGCGCGGTGTGGCAGTGGATTCCAGCGGTGAGCTCCCACACTGGTTGACGGATTTCCTCACGACGAAAGCGGCCCTCAACAGGCGCAGCGCGGACCTGGTTCGCTGCGGAGTGGTCCCACGTCACTCGTCGGTTCCTGTCAGTGAACCTCTTTCATCCTGATTTTCCACAGATGAGGAGGATGTGGATGGCGGCGATAGTCCGACTGATGCGGTTGGTCGAACAGGGGGCCCGGCGTAGAAGTCGCCAGGACTTGAGTTGGGCGAAGGCGCGTTCGCCGGGCCCTCGCAGGGGTCACGTCCCCGGTGATGGCGTACGCGATCAGTCCTCCGTGGTGTTCGGGCTGTTGGGGAGTGCATGGGTGGTGTGGTCGGCGTGTTCAGCGGCGTAGATGGCCGTCATGCTGCCTTCGGACAGGTAGCGGCGGGGGAAGGCGATCCATTCGTCGTGCATCTCGCCGAGCACGGCGGTGACCAGCCGTTCGAGGGCGGCCCGGTTGGGGAAGACCTGCACGACGTCGGTGCGGCGTTTGATCTCGCGGCTGATCCGCTCCAGGGGATTTGAGGACTGGATCTTCTTCCAGTGGGAGATGGGGAAGGCGGCAGGTCCTCCTTGGCGTCCAGGAGCATCTGCCTGACCTTGGGGAACTGCTGCCCCAGCATGTCGGCGACCGCATCGAGCTGGTGATGGACTGCTTCGACGGTGGGCTGGATGAAGATGGTGCGGATGGTCGCCGCGACCATTTCCCCGGATCCCTTGGGGATCACGGAGAACACGTTTCTCAGGAAATGAAGCCGTAAGGATTCAACATGGTGTTTCGCTGTCTTCTGTGATGGATGCGAGTATGTCGTCGGCCGTTGCGAAGCGTCGTTCGGCGAGCGTCGGGACGTATGTGTCCTGTTCGAGGAGGGGACGGACATCCTCAATGGCGTTGCGTATGGTGCCGCGGCTGACACCGAACAAGGTGGCCAGGGCTTGCTGATCGCACAGATCTCGCTGAGAAAGGACCGTCGCCAAGATCCTGTCGGCGTCGGTGATCTTTTGACGGAAGACGCCGCCACGGGTTCCCGGGCGCCGATCACCACCGCGCTGGCGATGCCGGCGTTGTTCGAGAGTGGCTTGGTAGGGCACGGTGATCCGGTCGATCAGTGCCTGGAAGTCCGGGCGGGACATGCCGGTGAGGGCGGGGTGAGTCAGGGTCTGGGAGAGTTCCATCCGGCTGGTGGTCGCGCCGTCCTCCGCCCAGTCGCGCAGCTCTTGGGCGGAGGAGAAGTAGTGCGCGGTCTGCGAGACGGTGACCTGCTGGGCGTCCATGAGTGTGCGGGTCTCACTGATGACCTTGCCGATCGTGACCGCGTTGATGGCGAGCAGATCGACGAGAACCTTCTGGGAGCAGACGCGGCGTAGGTAGATCACGGTGACGAGAATGCGGTCGGCGTTCGAGAGCAGGGGTCTGCCGTGTGCTCCGGGGGCCTTCAGACGGCGGCCGCCGCGCTGCTGGAACTTGCGTTGTTCGGCCTGGGCGGCTTGCGCGGGGGCCAATTGGGCGCACAGTGCCTTCAGCTCCGATGAGGTCATGCCGCTCAGACGCGGGTTGGAGAGCATCGCCAGAACCTGCGACCTGCGCTGGTCCCGATCACTCGTGCTGGTCGCGCAAGTGCCGGCGGCGCCGGCCGGGGCGATCGTGTAGTTCCAGGATCCATGCCGGTCATGGGGCGTGATCGGCAGAGAGCGCACGTGCTCGCGACTGACGGAGATTCCCACCGGGTAGGTTCCGGTGTCCAGCTCGGCGTGAACGCGCAGGCCGGTGCGGGTGCGGGTCGCGGCGATGCTGTTGACCACGACTTCGTGACTGGTCAGGGGCCTGCCACGCCAGTTCATGGTGATGTGCGAGAACAGCCGATGCTCGACCTTGTTCCATTTCGAGGTGCCCGGCGGAAAGTGGCAGACGGTCACCGTGAGACCCATCTGAGCCGCGAAGGCGGCGAGTTCGGCCTTCCATAACCGGTAGCGATAGCTGTTGGACCCTCCGCAGTCCGCGGTGATCAACAGTCTGTCGGCATCCGGGTAGTCCGCCCGCCCGCGGGCCCGCCACCAGCGGCGGATCGAATCGACGGCGAACACCGAGGTGTCGTGATCGGTGCCGACGTTCACCCAGCCGCTGTCGTGGGCCAGATCGTAGATGCCGAAGGGTATCGCCACGTCGACATCGGGGCCGATGAAGTAGAAGCTGTGGTCCTCCACCTGCACCGGATCTCCGGCGGGGCGCCATTGCCGCCCGGGGTTCGGCAGCTGCCCCAGCTGTTCCTTCTTCTTGGCATCGATGCTGATGACCGGCTGACCGCCGGACTGATGCTCCTTGACCTGCTCGTTGATGCAGCGGAACTGCGCGTCCCGGTCGGGGTGCTGCTTGCCCTCCAGCGTCTTGGCGCTGCCCTGCAAGCTGAAGCCCTGCCCTTTCAGAAGCCGCCCGACGGTCGGAGCGGAGACCGGGTGGCCCTGCCGGGTCAGCTCCTCTGCGAGGTTGCGCAGGGACTTGGTGGTCCAGCGCAGCGGCGACATCGGATCACCCCGCTCGTCCGGCTCCACCAGCTTCAGCAACGCCGGTATCAGGGAAGGATCTTGTTCCTCGGCGAGCTTGCGGCCACCCCCGGGGCGCCGGACGCAGCCGTCCGGTAACGGATCCCCGCCGGCCTCCAGCTCGAACACCCCGTTACGGACCGTGCTCTCGCTCACCCCGGCTACCCGCGCAACGGCCCGTACCCCACCGTGTCAGAGCAGTCGCGCCTCCTGGGCCAGCATCAGACGCCGCTGACGCTCGTTCAGATGCGGCAAGACGACCTGGAACCGCAGCGCAAGCTGATCCAGAACGTCGGAGGCGAAGCTCATACCAGAGCAACGATCTTGTCCTATGAAAGCAACGGGTTGATTCTTTACGGCTTCAATGAACACGACAACGCTGCCAGGCAGCGCCGAGCATGACCTTGCGGATCGCTGCCACCAGGCCGCTGTGACTGTCGGAGATCACCAGTCGGACCCCGCCCAGGCCGCGTTCGCGTAAGGAACGCAGGAACTCGCTCCAGAACGCCTCGGTCTCGCTGTCGCCGACCATCACGCCCAGCACCTCACGGCCGCCGTCCTCGCTGATGCCGGTGGCGATGACCACGGC
>NZ_JBFAWG010000026.1:84718-92195 GCF_040680215.1 Streptomyces sp. NPDC052107 | reverse complement strand
GGAGCCGCCAGCCCGCGTGGCACGTCCCTCCGGACGCTGGTCGACCGGGCCGCAAGACCCGACCGAGGAGGGTGCCCGACGTCGCCTGGGCGCCGGGCGTGTGCGTAGCACTCTGCCACAGGTTCACTACGCTTCGCTAATCCAACTGGTGAGCCTGCGTTTCGAGGGACGCGGCGACTCCACGCTGGTGGTGCGGATGACCGCCTACACCGAGCGGGACGACCAGGACGGCGAGTTCTTCTTCGACTTCCCGGAGCAGGGCTTCTCGCGCATGTACCCCGTGCCGCGGGATCTGCCGGACTGTGTCGACCAGTTCGGCAGCCTCCGGTTCCTGCTGCGCTATCCGGATCTCGGCAAGGACGCGGCGGGCCGACCGCGCAGGATGCTGGTGAGCGCCGACATCGGCCACGCCACCGCCCGCACGAGCCACGCCGTGTACGAGACGGTCGTCCCGCTCGTCAACTCCGCCTCGCCGCACCTGGGTTGCGGTGTTGAGCCGCTGGCGGTGCCGAAGGGCGACGCCGCGCCGCCTGATCCCGACGAGGTGCAGGAGTCGGTCCCGGTCACCGAGGCGGCGGGCACCGCCTGCGGCTGGGTGGCCCGAGCACGGCTCCCGCAGGCCGCCACGTGGAAGGTGGAGCCGCTGGTGAACGACACGGCCCCGGCCGTGCGGTGCGACCTGGAAAGGGACACTTCGCCGTCCTCGGACCATCTGCACCTCGCCGCCTGGTACGGCGACTGGAGCGACCGTGTGGTCTCGGACGACGGGGTGTGCAGGGCCCTGACGGCGACCGCCCGCTGTGACGGCGAGGCGGCCGACTTCGCGGTCGGCGCGGAGCGCAGGATCCGGGGTATCGGTACGGCGGAGCAGCACAGGCTGCTGAAGGCCTTCGCCGAGGACCAGGTCGAGCGGCGCGGCCGCACCGGGCTGCGCCTGACCGCGAGTCGTACCACGCGCCGAGCGCGAGCGGCACCGCGACGGCACCCGCGACCAGGGGCCGGCGCCACGGCCGACGCGAGCACCCTGTGCTTGCGCAGCCGAGCGAACCGGCCACCGGAGCCGACGCCGCCCTGTTCGTCCGCCGAACCGTGCTCCGTGCCGTTGATGTCGCCTTCTGCCGCTCCCCCGTTGCTCACGGCGGGGAGGTTAGCGAGTGCGATCGCGACGGCGTGGGGCGGGGTGACCACTGCCCTCAGAGTGCGTCGGGCAGCGTCCTCCACAGGAACGGCCGGTCCGGGGCCGCCTTCAGGGCGTCGAGGACGACCGGGTGCGGTTCGGCATACAGCACCGGATAGTCCAGCTCACCGGCCGCGAGGTCGGGGATCCAGGCCAGCCGCTCGCCGTCCAGCGAGAACCGGGCGTCCACACCCGGCTTGTTCCCGCGCGGGTCCTGCCGGTGCCAGGCGCCGTGGAAGCGGACGGCGACCAGTCCGTGCACGGCGTGGCCGCCCTCGCCGTCGGTCAGCCGCTGGTAGCACAGGGCCGTCGGGATGTCCTCGGCGCGCAGCAGGGCCGCCAGGGCGTGGGCCTTGGCGTAGCAGATACCGGTGCCCAGGGCGAGCACGTCCGAGGCGCGCCAGGTGACGCGCAGGTCGCCCGAGTCCTGGGAGTGCGGGATGGTGTCCCGGACGAATTCATAGGCGGCCCGCGCATAGGCATACGAGTCGGCCGCCCCGGCGGCCAGCCTTTCGGCCGTCTTCCGGACCACGGGATGGTGATGGTCGATGACCTCGTCCGCGGCCAAATACGCAGACAGATCGGCTGTGTTCTGGATCAGATCCATGCCCGCAGAGCATAGGAACGCGATCGCCCGACCGTCAATGACTTTTCGAGCGACCGCATACCTATGCACAACTGGCGACTAGCGCGCCATCTCCTCCTTGAGCGCGGCCACGAAGGTGTCGACGTCCTCCTCGGTGGTGTCGAAGGAGCACATCCAGCGCACCACTCCGGCGGCCTCGTCCCAGAAGTAGAAGCGGAAGCGCTTCTGCAGGCGTTCGGACACGTCGTGCGGCAGCCGCGCGAAGACGCCGTTGGCCTGCACCGGGTAGAGGATCTCCACGCCGTGCACCGCGCGCACGCCCTCGGCGAGCCGCTGGGCCATCTCGTTGGCGTGCCGGGCGTTGCGCAGCCACAGGTCCTTCGCCAGCAGCGCCTCCAGCTGCACCGAGACGAAGCGCATCTTGGAGGCCAGCTGCATCGACAACTTCCGCAGGTGCTTCATCTGCCGCACCGCGTCCTGGTTGAGGACCACGACCGCCTCGCCGAAGACGGCGCCGTTCTTGGTCCCGCCCAGCGAGAGGATGTCGACGCCGACCGCGTTGGTGAACGTGCGCAGGGGCACGTTCAGCGAGGCGGCCGCGTTGGCTATCCGGGAGCCGTCCAGGTGCACCTTCATGCCGTGCGCATGGGCGTGCTCGCAGATCGCGCGGATCTCTTCCGGCGTGTAGAGGGTGCCCAGCTCCGTGCTCTGGGTGATCGAGACGACCTGCGGCATGGCGCGGTGCTCGTCCTCGAAGCCCCAGGCCTGCCGGTCGATCAGCTCGGGCGTGAGCTTGCCGTCCGGCGTGGGCACGGTGAGCAGCTTCAGGCCGCCCATGCGCTCGGGCGCGCCGCCCTCGTCCACGTTGATGTGGGCGCTCTCGGCGCAGATCACCGCGCCCCAGCGGTCGGTGACCGCCTGGAGCGCGACCACGTTCGCGCCGGTGCCGTTGAACACCGGGAAGGCCTCCGCGGAGGCCCCGAAGTGGCTCCGGATGATCCGCTGGAGGTTCTCGGTGTACTCGTCTTCGCCGTACGCCACCTGGTGGCCGCCGTTGGCGAGGGCCAGGGCGGCCAGCACCTCCGGGTGGGCCCCGGCGTAGTTGTCACTGGCGAAACCGCGGACCTCGGGGTCGTGATGACGACGCGCGTCGGTCCTGGCAGGGTTCACGGCTTCTCGGTCAGCCACAGACGGTTTCCGTTCACTTCCGCGGCGGGCTTGCTCCAGACGCCCTCGATGGCCTTGGCGAGGTCCTTGACGTCCGTGAAGCCCGCGAACTTCGCGTTGGGGCGTTCGGCGCGCATCGCGTCGTGCACCAGCGCCTTCACCACCAGGATGGCAGCAGCCGCATGCGGACCGGCCTCGCCCCCCGCCTTGCGGAAGCCGTCGGCCATGGCCAGCGTCCAGGCCTCGGCGGCGGCCTTGGACGCGGAGTACGCCGCGTTGCCCGCCGTGGGCTTCGACGCACCGGCGGCGCTGATCAGCAGATACCGGCCGCGGTCGCTGCGCTGCAGGCCGTCGTAGAAGGCCAGGGAGGTGTGCTGCACCGTGCGGATCAGCAGCTTCTCCAGCAGGTCCCAGTCCGCGAGGCTCGTCTCCTCGAAGGTCGCGCTGCCGCGCCAGCCGCCGACCAGGTGGACCAGACCGTCGATCCGGCCGTGCTCCTTCTCGATGCGGTCGGCCCAGGCACGGGTCGAGTCCAGGTCGAGCAGGTCGACCGTCTCGCCGGTGACCGTGGCGCCGCCGCGCGCGTAGCGGGCCGCGTCCACGGCCTCCGCCAGGCGCTCAGGATTGTTGTCGGCGCCGACGACGACCGCGCCGGCCTCGGCGAGCCGGACCAGGGTCGCGTGTCCGGCGGGACCGCCCGCGCCGGCCACCGCGATCACCGCACCGCTGAGAGACCCGTTGTTCGCCACGTTCTTCCCCTCTGAAGCAGTGTTCTGGACGCGGTCGCTCACGCGGCGACCGGCTCGGCGCTGTCCGCCGTGATGCCCTTGGTGGAGGCGATCACATTCTTCAGCTTCTTGGACAGGGCCTCGTAGAACATGCTCAGCGGAAACTCGTCCGGAAGCACGTCGTCCACGAGCTTGCGCGGCGGCTGGGCCAGGTCCAGGGCGTCCGGGCCCTTGGCCCACTTGGAGCCGGGGTGCGGGGCGAGGTAGGTGGCGACCAGCTCGTAGCCGGCGAACCAGTGCACGAGCTTCGGGCGGTCGATGCCGTCCTTGTAGAGCTTCTCGATCTCGGCGCACAGCTGGTTGGTGACCTGCGGGGCGCGCTCCCAGTCGATGGAGAGCTTGTTGTCGGTCCAGCGGACGACGTCGTGCTTGTGCAGGTAGGCGAAGAGCAGCTGGCCGCCGAGGCCGTCGTAGTTGCGCACGCGGTCGCCGGTGACCGGGAAGCGGAACATGCGGTCGAAGAGGACCGCGTACTGCACGTCACGGGCCTGCGGGACGCCGTCCGCCTGGAGCTTCACGGCCTCCTTGAAGGCGGTGAGGTCGCAGCGCAGCTCCTCCAGGCCGTACATCCAGAACGGCTGGCGCTGCTTGATCATGAACGGGTCGAACGGCAGGTCGCCGTGGCTGTGGGTGCGGTCGTGGACCATGTCCCAGAGCACGAAGGCCTCTTCGCAGCGCTTCTGGTCGTGGACCATCGCGGCGATGTCCTCGGGCAGCTCCAGTCCGAGGATGTCGACGGCGGCGTCGGTCACCCGGCGGAAGCGGGCGGCCTCGCGGTCACAGAAGATGCCACCCCAGGAGAAACGTTCCGGCGCCTCGCGTACGGCGATGGTCTCCGGGAAGAGGACGGCCGAGTTGGTGTCGTAGCCGGACGTGAAGTCCTCGAAGGTGATGCCGCAGAACAGCGGGTTGTCGTAGCGGGTGCGCTCCAGCTCGGCCAGCCAGTCCGGCCAGACCATGCGCAGCGCGACCGCCTCCAGGTTGCGGTCCAGGTTGCCGTTCTGCGTGTACATCGGGAAGACGACCAGGTGCTGCAGACCGTCCGCGCGGTTCGCGGCGGGCTGGAAGGCCAGCAGGGAGTCCAGGAAGTCCGGCACCTGGAAGCCACCCTCGGCCCAGCGGTGCAAATCCTTCACCAGGGCCTGGTGGTAGGCCTCGTCGTGCGGGAGCAGCGGGGACAGCTGTTCGACGGCGTCGACGACACGCCATACGGCGGCCTCGGCATCCACCCTGGCCGGAGCGTCCTCGGCCTCGAAGTCGATCGATCCGTCCTTGGACTGCCATGGCCGGATCTGCTCCACGGCATCCTTGAGCACGGGCCAGGCCGGGTGCTCAACCACCCTGGTCGACGAAGGAATCTGTCCCTCCGCACCCGCCTGCACAAGAATTTCCGTCATGTCCCATCCTCCACGGGAGAAGCTCGCGTAAGGACACCGTATGCATACCCCGTTTCAGCCAGCAAGAGGCGGATCGGGAAAATTTTCAGTCCAGCCCCTTGGTCACCGACATTTTTCCTGTCGTAAACCGTGACGGCGCTCACTTCCACCGGTATCCCCGCTCACGGTGCCGTGGCGATCCGGTCGGTCCAGAGGGGCGGGACTCACCCACGGCAGGGTGACCGCGGGGGCGTATACCGGCCGGCTGACGGCCGCCACGCACCCGTATGCCTCGTGCACGTGCGGGTTCATCGCGGGTTCCGGCCGTTAGGCTGCGACTCTGCCCGCGCGGACGACGGAGTCCGCCCGTTCCGCGCGTGCCGAGCCGCCGTCGACGGAACGGAGTCGAATCTTGAACTTCCTTACCATCGGTCACCGCGGGGTCATGGGTGTCGAGCCCGAGAACACCCTTCGTTCCTTCGTCGCCGCGCAGGACGCCGGCCTCGATCTGATCGAACTCGATCTGCACTTGAGCAAGGACGGCGCCCTGGTCGTCATGCACGATGCGGAAGTGGACCGCACGACCGACGGCACCGGGCCCATCGCCGACAAGACCCTGGCCGAGCTGCGCTCCCTCGACGCGGGCCTCGGGGAGCGGGTACCGGTGTTCGAGGAGGTTCTGGACGCGGTGTGCACGCCGCTCCAGGCCGAGATCAAGGATGTGGCCGCGGCCCGGGCCCTGGCGGCGGTGATGCACGAGCGCGACCTGGTCGGGCGCGTGGAGGTGTCCTCGTTCCACGACGACGCGGTCGCCGAGATCGCGCGGCTGGTGCCGGGCGTGCGCACGGCGCTGATCGGTGGCCGCTACGGCACGGACATCGTGGAGCGCGCGGTCGCCGTGGGCGCGTCGACCGTCTGTCTCAACATCCGCCGGCTCACCCTAGAGATCGTCGAGCACGCGCGCAGGTCCGGGCTGCGGATCATCGGCTGGGTCGTCAACACCCAGGATCATCTGCGGCTGGTCCGCGCCCTGGAGCTGGACGGCGCGACGACCGACTTCCCGGAGATCAAGCGCACGGGGCGCTTCACGGCCTGACGGTCACACGAGCTTCTTGACCAGCAGCTCGAACTGCAGGTCGTCGCGCTGCGGAATGCCGAAGCGCTCGTCGCCGTACGGGAAGGGCGACATCTTTCCCGTACGGCGGTAGCCGCGGCGCTCGTACCAGGCGATCAGGTCGTCCCGTACGGAGATCACCGTCATGTGCATCTCGGTGACGCCCCACGCCTCGCGGACCTGGCGTTCGGCCTCCGTCATGACCGTCTTGCCGAGACCCGCGCCCTGCAGGGTGGGGCTGACCGCGAACATGCCGAAGTAGGCGTGGTCACCGCGGTGTTCCAGCTGGCAGCAGGCGATGATCCGGCCGTCCTGCTCCACGGTCAGCAGCCTGCTCTCGGGCGATTTGATGACCTCCAGCACGCCCTCGGGATCCGTTCGCCGCCCCTGAAGGATGTCCGCCTCGGTGGTCCACCCGGCCCGGCTGGAATCCCCGCGGTAGGCCGACTCGATCAGTGCGACCAGCGCGTCGACGTCGGCGTCGGTGGCGTCGCGGAAGGTGGGGCCGGCGGCGGGGGTTTCCATGGAACGGTCTCCGATTCTCGGGCGTGGCTGAGCCAGGGTCGAGGGTAACCCTGCCACTAGGCTGCGCCTGCATGGTGCACGTACTCAGCAGCCGGACCCTGCTCACCCCCACCGACCCCGAGCGCTCCCGGACCTTCTACGGCGAGCAGCTGGGACTTTCTGTCTACCGCGAGTTCGGCACGGGGCCCGAGCGGGGGACTGTCTACTTCCTCGGCGGCGGCTTCCTGGAGGTCTCCGGGAGGTCCGAGGCACCGCCGTCGCCCACGGTCCGGCTGTGGCTGCAGGTCGACGACGTGGCGGCCGCACACGAGGAGCTGAAGTCCAAGGGTATCGACGTCGTCCGGCCACCGGTGAAGGAGCCGTGGGGCCTGGTCGAGATGTGGATCGCCGACCCGGACGGTGTCCGCATCGCAGTGGTGGAGGTGCCGGAGGACCATCCGATGCGGTACCGCCCGGGTGTCTAGGGGCGGGCTTCTGGTGGCGAGGCCTATGGCGGCCGGGCTCTTGGCACCGGGCATCTGGCGCCTGGCCTCCAGGCCTCTGGCGGCCGAGCCTCTGTCCTGTGGCCTCTGGGTCACTGGCGGCGGGGCCACTTGCCTGCGGGCCCCCTGAACTCCAGGCCACTGGCGCCCGAGCCGCAAGCGTCCGAGCCACCGGCCCCTGAACTCCAGACCCCTCGCGCCCGGCCTCTGACACCGGGCTCCTGGCGCTACCGAGCCTCTAGCGTCCGAGCCACTGGCGTCC
>NZ_JBFAWG010000026.1:70452-84623 GCF_040680215.1 Streptomyces sp. NPDC052107 | reverse complement strand
CGTCCGAGCCACTTGCCTCCGGCCCCTGAACTCCAGGCCCCTCGCGCCCGGCCTCTGGCGCCGGGCTCCTGGCGCTACGAGCCACTGGCGTCCGAGCCACTGGCGTCCGAGCCACTTGCCTCCGGCCCCTGAACTCCAGGCCCCTCGCGCCCGGCCTCTGGCGCCGGGCTCCTGGCGCTACGAGCCACTGGCGTCCGAGCCCGGCCTAGGGCCTGGTCCCCGTGGTGAGTACGTGGCCGCTGATGCCCAGCAGTGAGGGTACGGACTCGGTCCGGCGCGTCGCCGCCAGGACCAGCGCCCGGCGCTCCGGATCCTCCAGCCAGGATGCGACGTCGCCCATCAGCCAGGCGGCGCCTTCGAGGCCGTACTGAGCGTGCGGTGTCAGGCCGGCGTCCGCGAACTCGGTGGGGACGTCGACGGGCTCGTGGAAGTAGGCCGTGGTGAACAGGGACTTCGGCCCACCGGTCGGGCGCATCCGGCCGTCGCCGACGGCGGCGTCGATCTGCGGCCGGTGCCCGGCGTCGAAGTAGAGCCCCGTGCTCAGGTTGTCGTGGAGCGGTGCGTACCGGTTGATCGTGGCGGCGACCACGAGACCTCCGGACCGCACCACCCGGCGCGCCTCGGCGAGCGCCCGTACCCGGTCCGGGCGCTCGGGAAGGTGGTAGAGCGGGCCGAGGAGCAGCGCGACGTCCACGGACGCGTCCGGTGCGTCCAGGGCACGGGCGTCGCCGGGGCGTGCCCGCACGCCGGGCAGCCGGGCCGCTCGCTCGACGTGCAGCGGTACCGGGTCGAGGAGTTCCACGTCGTGGCCGTCGGCGGCGAGCCACTCCGCGTGGACGCCGCTGCCGCCGCCCACGTCGAGGATCCGGGCCGCAGTGGGCGGCAGGAGCCTGCGCAGGACGTCCTGGGTACGCCAGAACTCCAGCCGCCCGGCGCCGGTGCGCAGCCGGGCGTCCTCCTGGTCGCGTCCGTAGTACTCGGCGATCTCCTCGGCCAGCGAGGGTGCCGCGGTGTCCTCGGTGTCCATGGCCGGAACCCTCGCGCACCCCGCTCCGCCCGGGCAAGCGATTTCTCCGCCCGCGGGGACCGTCTCGGTTGGCCGGGGCGGGGAGCCGGGGTTAGCGTGCCGGGAGAGCGCGCCGTGCGGCGCGGCAGGCCCGCCCCGGCCGGAAGGAACCCCTGATGAAGTTCGACAAGCCGGTGACCGGCGGACCGTGCTGGACCGAGCTCGGGACCAGCGATCTGGAGGGGGCCAAGCGGTTCTACACCGAGTTGTTCGGCTGGCGGCCGGAGACCGACCCGCGTCAGGAGGCGGGCGGGTACACGGTGGCGCACCTGGGGGACGCGGCGGTCGCCGCGCTGACCCCGCTGTACCAGGAGTCCCAGCCGGTGGCGTGGAACGTCTCCTTCGCGGTGACCGACGCGGACGCGGCGGTACGGCGGGTGGAGGAGGCCGGCGGGAGGGTGATCCTCGGCCCGATGGACGTGTTCGACGTCGGCCGGTTCGCGGTGGCCCTCGACCCGACCGGGGCGGCGTTCCAGCTGTGGCAGGCGCGGGCCTTCCCCGGCGCCGGGCTGTTCAACGCGCCCGGCACCCTCGGCTGGGTGGAGCTGGCGACCCGGGACACCGAGCGGGCCCGGGACTTCTACACCACGGTGTTCGGCTGGAGCGTCAACGCCTCGGAGTGGTACACGCAGTGGGGCATCGACGGCGACGACTTCGGCGGCATGGCCGACATGGGCGACCGGTTCCCGCCCGGGGTGCCGCCGCACTGGCTGCCGTACTTCGCGGTGGACGACGTGGACGCGACGGCCGAGGTCGCGCAGCGGGCGGGCGGGGTCGTCCTCCTGGCTCCCGTGTCGGTGCCCGACGGCCCGCGCATCGCGGTACTGGGGGATCCGCAGGGCGCGGCGTTCGGAGTGCACCAGGCCGGCGAGGAGGGCTGAGGCCCTGCGCTCGTCCTCGCTGTGCCTGTGCCGTCGCCGGCGGCAACTTCGTCGACACCGCGAACAACCACCCGGACGGCAGCGCGGAGCGGATCCCCGGCGAACTGCTCGCCGGCCGCCGGAACCGCTTCGTTCTGGCGAGCAAGCACGCACGACGGGACCCGGCTCCGCCGGAAACCGCCGCAAGAACCTGGTCCGGTCAGTCGGGGAGAGCGCGCGCCGGCTGCGCACCAACCGTCTCGACCGACCTCGCCGACCGCCGGTCGACGCACCGCCGTACGGCGCACGAGGTTCTCTGACGCCCCCTGCCCTACGTCCGCAGCGCCCCCATCCGGCCCTCCAGGCGGCCGAGCAACTCGGCAAGCAGAATGGCGAGTTCGCCCTGCCCCTCGGGAGCCAGCACGCTCAATACGGCTGTTTCATAGGTGAGTTGCTCCGGGAGGATGCCGTCGACCAGGTCACGTCCCGTGTGGGTGAGGCGGACGTGGGCGACGCGGCGGTCGCGGGTGTCGCCGCGTCGCTCGACCAGTCCGCGTTCGGTGAGCTGCTTGAGCCGCTTGGTGACGGCGGCCCCCGAGGAGAAGGTCTCGCGGGCCAGCTCCCCAGGGGTCAGCTCGTGACCGGTGCGGCGCAGTGCGCCCAGCAGGTCGAACTCGGGACGGCTGAGCCCGGCCCGGCGCAGCGGCGCGTCCTCGGCCTGCTGGAGCAGCGCGGCACACCGGTTGATCCGGCCGATGACCTCCATGGGCCCGGTGTCCAGCTCGGGGTGAACGGCCCGCCACTGCCGCACGACGGCGGCGACGGTGTCATGGCGAGCGGCAGGGTCGGTGCCGGGGGCGTTCCCGGTCGCGGTCGCCCGTCTACCGGGGTGGACGGCGCGGCCGGCGTCGACGTCGGTGTCGGTGTCCACGGGACCACGGCCGCCCCTCCGGCCCGTGTCGGCCGTGTCGTCCGCCGGCGCGTGTCCGCCGTTCGTCGCCGTCATGGCCGTAGGTCCTCCGTCGTCCTGCCCGGGTCCTGGACCGGATCCTGGTTCCGGTGCCGCGGCACGAATCCCTGACGTCGTACCGTCGCCGCGAGCGTACGGTGTCCGGACTGCTCGGCGAGCACGACCCGCTCCTCGGGCAGGGCGCGCTGCCACCACTCGCCGGACGCGGCGTCGGCCGTGGCGCGCAGGTCGGCGAGGGCGGCGGCGAGGCTGCGGCGGGCCGACTCCAGGGTGCGGGGTGCCGGGTGCGGCTCGGCCAGCAGCCGGGCGACGTTCTCGCGGGCGCGTTCCGCCGTGGTCAGCGCGTGTTCGAGGCGGTCGCCCGCGCGCCGGTTGGTGACGGCGACGGCCGCGACGAAGCCGACCAGCGCGCCGACCAGGGTGTCCGCGACCCGCTCGGTGATCAGCTCGGCCGGGTTCTGGGCGCGGGCGAACTCGGTGATGAGCAGGGCCATCGGGGTCACGCAGACAGTGCCGAGCCAGTAGTTGCGGGCGATCAGCGCTTCGGCACCGAAGTTGAAGGCGAGGCAGCACAGCACCAGCGCCACCGCGTGGAGGTGAGCGAGCGGGGCGACGACGGCGAACACGAGGACGCCGACCACGTTGCCCACGACGCGCTGGATGCCCCGGCTCCAGGTGAGGGTGACGTTGGCCTGGTAGAGGGAGGCGGCGGTGACCAGCGCCCAGTAGGGACGACCGACCCCGAGCGCGAGGGAGGCGTAACCGGCGAGCGCGCAGCCGATCGCGGTGCGCACGGCGATCGGGGCGAGGGGAGCCAGGCGATGCCTCAACGGCCGTCGTGGGAGGGAGAGTTCGGCGTCGACGCCGAGGAGTTCGTCGGCGGACTCGCGCGGGGACGCGACGCGCGGTATCCGCCCGGTGCCGCGCAGCTCGCGGGCCCAGGCGCGCAGCCGTGCGGGGTCGGTGTCGGCGGGGGCGGCGAGGGCGACCTCGGCGCGGACGAGGAGCCGTTCCAGGGCGCGCCGGGTGCGGTCGGGTCGGGCGCCGGCCGCGAGCAGCGACTGCCAGGCGGCGTGGATCGCGGCGGCGCTCGCGGCACGGGCCCGGGGGCGCCCGTCGGTGGTGCCGCGCGTGTCGGCGTAGGCGGCGGCCGCGTTCAGGGCCCGGGCGGTGGCGCGGCGCTCGGGGCCGTGCGGGCGGAGCAGCCCGGGTGCCATGCCGACCAGCCAGGCCCAGGCGCCGGCCGCCAGGGCCAGCCCGACGTGTCCGGGCACCTGGCCGAGGGTCTGGGGCGCGAACAGCGAGGCGGAGCTGATGAAGGTCAGAACCACGTTCCCGGGCGGTCCGAGCCGGGTCACGTCGCTCACGGCCTTCTGGACGGCGGCCATGACGGCGCCGACGGTGACGAGGACGACGGCGTTGCTCGTGAGCGACGCGGCCAGCAGCGAGACCGCGAGGCCGCCGACCATGCCCAGCACCACCCACGCCAGGACGCGGCCGCGGGCGGCGTAGGGCCGGTTGTGGCCGTAGAGCGCGCACAGGGACCCGGCCATCGTGTACATCGCGAGGTCGAGGCGGCCGAGCGCCAGCAGGATCAGATTGGGCGGTGCGACTGCGGCGACCACGCTCACCGCGGGCTTGAACCAGATGTCGGAGGGCCGCCCGAGGCGGAGCACTCCGGCCAGGGGAAGTCGATGGAGGGTCGCACTGCTCATACCAGTAAATTAGCATGTGTTTTACTCGTAAAATTCCCTGTCGTCCTCATCCCCCAGGGAGCCCGCTCACCTGCCGTGCTCCGCCGAATGCTCCCCGTGTACACCCTTGCGCTCGCGTGCGCTCCGCACGGTGTGGGCATCGCATCCCTCGACAGACCGTCGAACGGGGAGGTACGCGTGCACGGACCGGTACCGGCAGCGTGGCTGCTGGTCGCCCTGTGCGCGGCGACCGGCGCCTACTGCCTGCTGCGGATGCGCAGCCGTGTCGAGGAGCAGCGCAGCTCCGCGGGCGGCGAGGCGCTGATGGGCTTCGGCATGGCCGCGATGGCCGTACCGGCGGCCGCGTTCTCGCCGCCGAGGTGGGCGTGGCCGGTGTACGCCGCCGTGTTCGGCGCGGCGGCGCTGCGCGCGCTGTGGGCCGCGCGCGCCGCCCCGCATCACCTGCACCACCTGGTGGGCGCGTCCGCGATGGTCTACATGTCGCTGGCCATGGCCGCGGCCCCACCCGGCGCCCACCATGCGCACGGCGGCTCGGGGGTGCCGCTGCTGACCAGCGTGCTGCTGCTGTACTTCGCGGGTTACGTGCTGCTCGCCGGCGCCCGTCTGGTGCCGGCCGTCGTGGCTGGGGCCGGGGCCGGCGGCGGCCCGGTCGGCTGGGGCGACCGGCCGGAGCTGGCGCGGGCCTGCCGGCTGTCGATGGGGATCGGCATGGTGGCGATGCTGCTGGCCGTGTGAGCCGGGTCCGTGCGGGTGCGTTGCCTGCGTCACGCCGGCGGCGCGCACCGTACCCGTGAGCGGCCTCGCGCTCATAGGGGGCTGACCATGATGGTCCCCGTGGCCCTGCTGCTGCTCGGCGCCCTCACCGCCGTCGTCTCCCCGCGACTGCTCGCGTACGGCCGGCCCGTGGGCGGCGCCCATCGCCGCGCCGCTCGCCACGGACGGCCTGTGGAGCCTGGCGATGCCGCTGCGCGAGGTCGGACAGGCCCGGGCCCGAGAGCGTACCCGGCGCGCCGAACTCCTCGTGCGGGCCCCGCTGTTGCCGGGCGAGGAACCGGCGGACGGCCGGCTGGTGGTGCTGGAGGGCGGGCGTCCCGACGCCTGGTGGCCACCCGGTACGGCACCCCGCATGGTCATCACGACGGCCGCGCTGCGCCGTCTGCGAGGGCGTCAACCGGACGCGCTGATCGCCCATGAGCGGGGCCACGCGCAGGCCCGGCACGACTGGCTGCTGCACTGCTCAGCGGCGCTAGCGAGCGAGTTCCCGCGGGTGCCGGTCTTCGCCGCGCTCCGCGACGAGATGCACCGGCTGGGCGGGCCGGCCGCCGACGACATGGTCTCCCGGTGCTTCGGCCGGCCGACGACCGCGCCGGCGTTGATCGAACTCAACGAGGAGCGGAGCGTGTTCGGGCCCTGTCCCACCTTTCAGGCCCATGTGCCGGAGCGTGTGCACCGGTTGCTCACTCCCCCAAGACCGTTTCCGGGCCGGCCGGATGGTGGCTGTCGGCCTCCCGATCCACAAGGATCACGGCATGCCCCGCAGCCCCAGCCCGAGCCCCACCGCACCTCCCCGGCCTCGCCCTCCGACCCTCCGCGCCGCGGCCCTCCTCGGCGCCGCCGTCGGTGTGTGCTGCGCTCTGCTGAGGGCCCTCGTCGTGGTCCGCTGGCACCCTCTGCTCACCGTGGACGGCGACGTCTCCCGCGCGACCCACCACTGGGCGGTCCACGACCACGCTCTCACGCACGCCTTCCGGGTGCTGACCGACTGGGTCTGGGACCCGCTGACGATGCGTCTGGTGAGCGCGGCCGCCGCGGTGTGGCTGGTGTGGCGGCACGCCGCCTGGTGGACGGCGCTGTGGCTGGCGGTCACCGTGGGCCTGGCGGCGGTCGTGCAGCAGTCGGTGAAGAGCTCCGTCGACCGGCCCCGCCCGATGTGGCCGGACCCCGTCGACTCCGCCGGGTACGCGGCCTTCCCGTCCGGTCACGCCATGACGGCCACGGTGGTGTGCGGCCTGCTGCTGTGGCTGCTGCACCGCTTCGGCGCGGACCGCGTCGGGTGGCGTACGGCCGTGGCGGCCGCCGTGGTCTCGGTGGTGGGCGTGGGCGTGACCCGCGTGTGGCTGGGCGTCCACTGGCCCTCGGACGTGCTGGGCGGCTGGCTGTTCGGGGCGTTGGTGGTGGCCCTGGCCGTGATCGTGTACGAGTGGCCGCGGCCCGGTCACGCCGACACCTCTGTGCACCGGCCCCGATAGGGTCAGGTGCATGACTGCAGTGCTCTTCGACTTCTCCGGAACGCTGTTCCGCATCGAGTCCAGCGAGTCATGGCTGCGTGCGGTGCTGGCCGAGACGGGGCACACCCTGCCCGAACCCGAACTGAAGGCGACCGCACGGGCCTTGGAGACGGCCGGCGCACTGCCGGGCGGAGCGAATCCGGTGCGGCTGCCGGCGCACCTGGCCGATGTCTGGGCGGTGCGGGACGAGAGCGCGGAGCTGCACCGGGCCGCCTACACGGGCCTGTCCCGGCGGGTGCCGCTGCCCGACCCCGGCCTGCACGACGCGCTGTACGAACGGCACAAGACCCCGGCCGCCTGGGCCCCGTATCCGGACGCCCACGAGGTGCTGCGCACGCTGCGCGAGCGCGCGATCGGCGTGGGCGTGGTCAGCAACATCGGCTGGGATCTGCGCCCGGTGTTCCGCGAGCACGGGCTCGACCGCTATGTGGACGTGTACGTCCTGTCGTACGAGCACGGCGTGCAGAAGCCGGACCCGCGGCTGTTCTCGGTCGCCTGTGCGGCGCTGGGCGCCGATCCGCGGCACGTGGTGATGGTGGGCGACAGCAAGGAGGCGGACGGTGGCGCGGCCGCGCTCGGCTGCCGGGTGCACTTCGTCGACCACCTGCCGGTGACGGACCGGCCCGACGCGCTGCTGCCCGTGCTGGACCTGGTGAGCTGAGGCCCCCGGCGCTGATACCCGGCCGCTGCCCGTGCTCGACCCGCTGGGCCGGCCGAGGCCCGGCGCCCGCCGGCCGCGCGGCGGTCAGCCCTGGTAGTCCTCGACCTGGGTGGCGGGGCGCACGCGCGCCTCGTCCGGGTTCTCGCCGAACTCGGCCTTGGCGCGGCGCTGCCGCAACAGGTCCCAGCACTGGTCGAGTTCGCGCTCCAGCTGCCCCAGCCGCTGTTGCTCGACAGAGCTGTCGATCCGACCCGAGGCCAGCTCCGCGCGGAGTCTGCGCTCGTCCTCGACCATCTCCGTGATCCTGCTCAGGATCCGCTGGTCCTGATCCATGACGACCCGCCTCCTCGCCTCGGCACCGCTGCCCACTCTAGGCAGGGGAGCGGCCGCCCTGCGACACCGATCGATGCACGGGCCGGCACGGCCGAGCGCGACGCGGAAATGTGCTCGCTGCCACGCCGTCCGCCTGAGACGATCCCCCGCGTCGCCCCAGACGGACGGCAGCCCTGGACAGGGCACACGCATGGCGGTGCCCACTGCGGTGAGTATAGTTGGCTGGCAGCCAGTCAACGCAGGAGTTACAGGATGTCCCCGCGCAGCGCCTCGGTCAATGAAGAGTTGCGGCGGCGTTCCCGGGAGCGGCTGTTGCAGGCCGCCGTGGAGCTGGTCGACGAGCACGGCTTCGAGGCCACCACCCTGGGCGACATCGCGGACCGTGCCGGTTCGGCGCGCGGACTGGTGTCGTACTACTTCCCCGGCAAGCGCCAGCTGGTGCAGTCCGCCGTGCACCGGCTGATGCATCGCACGCTGGAGGAGGCGCTGGAGCGGGAGCCGCACACCGAGGACGGCCGGGAGCGCCTCGCCCGGGCCATCGACGCGATCCTGGGCCTGGCCCGCGACCGGCCGGTGCTGATGCGGCAGCACATGGCGGGGCTGCTGCAGGCGGAGGGCTTCGTACAGTGCCCGGAGCAGCGCCGGCTGTCGGAACTGCTCGGCGACACCGTCGCCCGGTACGGCTCCCAGGATGTCGCCGCCGACTATCCGATGCTGCGGGCCCTGTTGATGGGCGCGGTGTACGCCGCGCTGGTGCCGGGGGTGCCGATGCCCGTTCCCGCGCTGCGGGCCGCACTGTTCCGGCGGTACGGGCTCGACTGGGAGTCCGGGGTGCCGCCGGAGAGCGAGCAGGGCAGTCAGGCCCGGGAGCAGGACCTGTCCCGGTTCTTCGCGACGGAGGAGCGGCCGAGCAGCCCCTGAGGGACGCGTGTGCCGCTACGGCGACGACCCGCTCAGTCGCGGCGCGCGTGGCGGGGTGTCAGGAAGCCCGCGTCCCGTGCCTGGGCGATCAGTCTGAGGGAGCGGCGGCGGCTGTGTCCGGTCGCGCTCATCACGGCGAGCACCGGGTCACACCCCTCCTCCTGTGCGGCTCGGTACTCCTGGGCCACCAGCCGACGGCCCTCGATGCCGCGCGGCCAGACCGGCCGGGCGCGCCGCGGACCCTCACAGAGCGCGCTGTCCTCCTCGCCGTACTCCGCCACGCCGGTCTCGGCCTCGACCTCGACTTCGTCGTCGGCTTCCGGCTCGTACCGCCCCTCCGGGTCCTCGCCGCCGTCGCCCTCGTACGACCGCTGCACCCCGCACGACTCGAACAGCGGCCCCTCGATCCAGTCCGCGAGCACCGTCAGGTCGGCGAGGGACAGGGCCGGCTGGGCCCTGACGTCCTCGATGGACACGCGGCCGTCCCGTACGACGGCCAGGGCGTCGACCTGAGCACCGTCCGGGAAGACCAGTCCCACATGGAACCAGGACGTGGCCTCGCCGTTCTCCCGCACCTTCCACGCGGGCCGCACGGACACCACGCCGTCCTTCGCGTCCCGCTCGGAGAGATCAAGAAAGGATGCTTCCAGCACGCACGCAACGTAGCCGCATGATTACATTCGATACGAAGGACACGCTTCGCAGTCACCCCGCCGGCCCCTGCCGTCATGGGCCGGAGGGTGCCATGCTGGAGCCGTCCGCACACCACCTCCTTCGGCCGAGGAGCATCGCTGTGCTGCGTGTCGCCGTCGTCGGTTCGGGGCCGAGCGGGTGTTACACCGCCCAGACCCTGGTTCAGCAGGATCCAGAGGTGTCCGTGGACGTCCTGGACCGGCTGCCGTGCCCGTACGGCCTGGTCCGGTACGGCGTCGCCCCGGACCACGAGAAGATCAAGTCCCTGCAGGGCAGCCTGAGGACGGTGCTGGAGCACGAGCGGGTGCGGTTCCTCGGCGGGGTCCGGGTGGGCGGTCCCGGCGGACTGCCGGTGGAGCGGCTGCGGGAGCTGTACCACGCCGTGGTGTACTGCGTGGGCGCCGCCGCCGACCGCCGGCTCGGGATTCCGGGCGAGGAGCTGCCGGGCAGCTGGTCGGCGACCGACTTCGTGGCCTGGTACAGCGCGCATCCGGACGCGGCCGACGCGGGCTTTCTGCGCGGAGTGCGGTCGGCCGTCGTCATCGGCGTGGGCAATGTGGCGGTGGACGTCACGCGGATGCTGGTCCGGGGTGCCGCGGAGCTGCGCCCGACGGACATGCCGCAGGCGGCGCTGGACACGCTGACGGCGAGCGGGATCACCGAGGTGCACATGGTGGGCCGGCGCGGCCCCTCGCAGGCCCGCTTCACCACCAAGGAGCTGCGCGAGCTGGGCGCGCTGCACGGCACCGCAGTCGGCGTCGATCCGGCCGACCTTGCGCTGGATCCGGCGGACCCCGCCGCCCTGTCCGCCGTACAGCGCCGCAATCTGGAGGTGCTGCGCGGCTGGTCCGCAGGCCCCCCGGCCGAAGCCGCCCGCCGCATCGGCCTGCGGTTCTTCCTGCGCCCCGTGGAATTCCTCGCGGACGCCGGCCGGGTGGGCGCGGTGCGCTTCGAGCGGACGGCACCGGACGGACGGGGCGGGGTGACGGGCACCGGCCGGTTCGTGGACGTGCCCGCCCAGTTGGTGCTGCGCTCGGTGGGCTATCGCGGGGTGCCGCCGGACGGGCTGCCGTTCGACGCGCCGAGCGGCACGGTGCCGAACGCGGCAGGGCGTGTCGTACGCGAGGGTGCCACCTCCCCGGGCGAGTACGTCGCCGGGTGGATCAAGCGGGGTCCGACGGGTGTCATCGGCACCAACCGGCCCTGCGCCAAGGAGACCGTGACCTCCTTGCTCGCGGACGCTCCGGCGCTGTTGCGCCGGCAGGTGCCCGAGGATCCGGTGTCTGCGCTGCGGGCGGCCGGGATCGATCCCGTGCCGTGGGCGGGGTGGCTGGCGATCGAGCGGGCCGAGGCCGAGCTGGGCGCGCGACTCGGGCGGGGCGTGGTCAAGCTGGCCGAGTGGGACGCGCTGCTCACGGCGGCCCGGTCGACATAGGCCTGATGGCCGGGGATTCCGGTGGAGTCCGGGATTCCGCACCGGCCGGGCGGGCATGACACACAGCGGCAACAGACCGGAAATCAACAAACTGTTCAAGAAGTCTACGGTCTCGTCCTGTTCGGATGTCGCTTCCCCACCCGCCCACTGCTGGAGTCCCCATGGCCACCACCGCAGCCGCCCACCCAGTCGACGAGATACCACCGGCACGGCAGTTGGCGGCCTTCGGGCTGCAGCACGTGCTCGCGATGTACGCGGGTGCTGTCGCCGTGCCGCTGATCGTGGGCGGCGCCATGAAGCTGTCGCCCGCCGACCTGGCGTATCTGATCACCGCCGACCTGCTGGTGTGCGGGATCGCCACGCTGATCCAGTGCGTCGGTTTCTGGCGGTTCGGCGTCCGGCTGCCGATCATGCAGGGCTGTACGTTCGCGGCAGTGTCGCCGATGGTGCTCATCGGGACGACGGGCGGCGGACTGCCCGCGATCTACGGCTCGGTGATCGTCGCGGGTCTGGCGATCATGCTGCTCGCGCCGGTCTTCGGCCGGCTGTTGCGCTTCTTCCCGCCGCTGGTGACCGGCACGGTGATCCTGATCATCGGCGTCTCGTTGCTGCCGGTCGCGGGCAACTGGGCGGCGGGCGGCGCCGGTGCGAAGGACTTCGGGGAGCCGAAGAACCTGGCGCTGGCGGCCTTCGTGCTGGCGGTGGTGCTGGCCGTGCAGCGGTTCGCGCCGCCCGCCCTCGGCCGGATCGCCGTCCTGATCGGGATCGCGGTGGGCCTGGCGGCCGCGGTGCCGTTCGGGTTCACCGACTTCAGCGGGGTCTCCGGCGCCGACTGGGTGGGCATCAGCACGCCGTTCCACTTCGGGGTGCCGCAGTTCAAGGCGTCCGCGATCGTGTCCATGCTGGTGGTCGCCCTTGTCACCATGACCGAGACGACCGGTGACCTGATCGCCGTGGGCGAGCTGACCGGGCGGAAGGTCGAGCCGCGCTCGCTCGCCGACGGGCTGCGCGCGGACGGTCTGTCGACGGTGCTGGGCGGAGTGTTCAACACCTTCCCGTACACGGCGTACGCGCAGAACGTGGGCCTCGTGGGGATGACCCGGGTGCGCAGCCGCTGGGTGGTGGCGGCGGCCGGCGGGATCCTGGTGCTGCTCGGTCTGCTGCCCAAGCTGGGCGCGGTGGTCGCGGCGATCCCGGCGCCGGTGCTGGGCGGCGCCGGACTGGTCATGTTCGGCACGGTCGCGGCGAGCGGGCTGCGGACGCTGGCCCGGGTCGACTTCAAGGGCAACCACAATCTGACCGTGGTGGCCGTGTCGGTGGCGATCGGCATGCTGCCGGTGGGTGTGCCGACGGTCTACGAGAAGTTCCCGGACTGGTTCCAGACGGTGATGAACAGCGGGATCAGTGCGGGCTGTCTGTCCGCGATCGCGCTGAACCTGCTCTTCAACCACCTTCCGGGGAAGGCGGGCTCAGGCGCGGTCGCCGAGGCGGACGGACTGCCGGTCCGCGGCGGCGAGGAGACTGTCCAGCAGTCCCGGGAAGAGACCGTCTAGGTCGTCCCTGCGCAGCGCGTTCATCTTCGCCGTGCCGCGGTAGATCTGCCGGATGACCCCGCTCTCTCGCAGCACCCGGAAGTGGTGCGTGGTGGTGGACTTGGTCACCGGCAGTTCGAACTGCGAGCAGGTCAACTCCGCTTCCCGGGCGGCGAGTTCACGCACGATCTGCAGCCGCATCGGGTCGGAGAGCGCGTGCAGCACGGCCTCCAGGCGGATCTCCTCCCGTTCCGGGTGCGGCAGCGCGCGGCCGGCGGTGGCGGTGTCGGTCACGGCGGGCTGCCCTTCGTCGCGGAAATCCTCGGCTCTGAGCATTGTACGAGAGGCGTCGTAGTTTGACATCTCTCGTAGTACGAGGGGTATCGTACGAGCCGACCAGCGGTCCGGTGACGAACGGAGTCTGTCGTGAGCGCGCTCTTCGAGCCCATCACCCTGCGCGAAGTGACCATCCCGAACCGGGTGTGGATGCCCCCGATGTGCCAGTACTCGGCCGAGCCGGAGGGCCCGCTCGCGGGCGCCCCGCACGACTGGCACTTCGCGCACTACGCGGCGCGCGCCACGGGTGGCACCGGCCTGATCATCGTGGAGGCCACCGCGGTCTCGCCGGAGGGCCGGATCTCCCCCTACGACCTAGGCCTGTGGAACGACACACAGGTGGGGGCCTTCCGCCGGATCACCCGGTTCCTCACCGCCCACGGCACGGTGCCGGGGGTCCAGCTCGCGCACGGCGGCCGCAAGGCGTCCACCGACCAGCCCTGGAAGGGCGGCGCTCCGCTCGGACCGGAGGCGCGCGGCTGGCAGCCGGTCGCCCCGAGCGCGGTGGCCTTCGACGAGCACCACCCCGTGCCCACCGAGTTGACCGTGGACCAGATCCATGAGGTCGTCGGCCAGTTCGCCGCAGCGGCCCGCCGGGCGCTCGCCGCCGGCTTCGAGGTCGCCGAGATCCACGGCGCCCACGGCTACCTGATCAACGAGTTCCTGTCCCCGCACTCCAACCACCGCACCGACGCCTACGGCGGCTCGTACGAGAACCGCACCCGGTTCGCCCTCGAGGTCGTGGACGCCGTCCGGGAGGTGTGGCCCGAGGACAAGCCGGTGTTCTTCCGCATCTCGGCCACCGACTGGCTCCAGGACGGCGGCTGGACCACGCAGGACACGGTCCGCTTCGCCCGCGACCTGCACGCCCACGGCGTCGACCTGCTCGACGTCTCCACCGGCGGCAACGCCTCCGGCGTGACCATTCCGGCCGGGCCCGGCTACCAGGTGCCGTTCGCCGCCCGGGTGAAGGCCGAGACCCCTCTGCGTGTCGCCGCCGTGGGCCTGATCACCGAGTCCGGGCAGGCCGAGAAGATCGTGACGAACGACGAGGCCGACGCGGTCCTGCTGGGCCGCGAGCTGCTGCGCAACCCGTCCTGGGCCCGGCACGCGGCCCGCGAGCTTGGCGGCGAGACCCGGGTGCCGGACCAGTACCACCGGTCGGTCTGACCCCGGCCGCCCGCGACCACCGGCCGGTCTGAGCGCAGGAGCCGCCACCACCGACCGGTCCGGCCACGGCCACCCACCACCACCGGCCGGTCTCAGCGCCGCCGCTCGCGACCACCGGCCGGTCTCAGCGCGGCCACCCGCGACCACCAGCCGGTCTCAGCGCAGGAGCCGCCACCACCAGCCGGTCCGAC
>NZ_JBFAWG010000026.1:50081-70353 GCF_040680215.1 Streptomyces sp. NPDC052107 | reverse complement strand
CCACACCCACGCACCACCACCGGCCAGCCTCAGCACCGCCGCTCGCCACCGGGCCGGTCCAGTGCGGCCACCCGCCACCACCAGCCGGTCCGACCACACCCACGCACCACCACCGGCCAGCCTCAGCACCGCCGCTCGCCACCGGGCCGGTCCAGTGCGGCCACCCGCCACCACCAGCCGGTCCGACCCCGGCTGCCGCCCACCATCAGCCGATCCCACCGCTGCCCCACCACCGGCCGATCCGACCACGCCCCCTATCACCGGCCGATCCAAGGGCCGCCGCCCGGCGGTCAGTCCGGCAGCAGGCGGCCGATCGTCTCCTCCAGGCGGGGCAGTACCCGCTGTCCCGCGAGGGCCAGGGTGATCGCCGCCAGGACGCCGGTCCAGGCGACCGGGCCGAGCGGGGTGCACCCGACGGCGTGGCTGGCGACCGGGATCTGCACCGCCGCGACCAGCGCCACGGCGGAACCCAGGCAGGTGATCTGCACCAGGCGGCTCCCGCGCCGGTCCAGCCACGTCTGAGCGAGCTGGGTGCCGACCACCCCGCACAGCGCCATCGTGCTGGAGCGACGCGCGGAGCCAGGCGTGAAGCGGCCGACCAGCCAGGCCGTCACCGCGCCCAGGCAGGTGGTGAGCGCCCGGTGCCGGATCTGCTGCAGCAGGGGCGCGCCCAGGACGGCGGAGGCGTCCTCCGGCGATCCGCTGTGGGCACGTACGGTGCCGGGCTCGGCGACCTCCGGCGATCGGCCGCGGGCCGGTGCCGGCGCGTCCTCCTTCTCGGTCACCGCCACCGCCATCGACGGGAACAGGTCGGTGAAGAGGTTCACCATGAGCATCTGCCGGGTGGACAGCGGTGCCCGGCCGGACAGCAGCGTGCCGAGGATGCCGAAGGAGACCTCGCCCGCGTTGCCGCCGATCAGGATGGCGATGGCGTCGGCCACGCTGTGCCACAGCGCCCGGCCCTCGCCGACGGCGTCGATCAGCACCGTCAGATCGTCGTCGGTGAGGACGATGTCGGCGGCGTTGCGCGCGGCGGCCGAACCGCGCGCGCTGATCCCGACGCCGATGTCGGCGGCGCGGATCGCCGCGGCGTCGTTGGCGCCGTCGCCGACCATGCCGACGACCCGGCCCGCGTCCCGCAGCGCCTCCACGACCTGGAGCTTCTGCTCGGGCGCCACCCGCGCCACCACGCCGGCGTCCCGCAGCATCCGGGCCCTGGCCGCCCGGTCCGCCGCCGCCAGCTCGTCGCCGGTGACCACCACGGTGTCCTCGGGCCAGCCCAGCTCGGCCGCGATGGCCCGCGCGGTCTGCGGATGGTCCCCGGTGAGCATGACCGGTCGTACGCCCGCCCTGAGCAGCTCCGCCACGAGCGCCGTGGAGGTCTCGCGCGGTACGTCGGACAGGGCCAGCAGCCCGATGAACTCCAGCTCCCCCAACGGCTGTTCGACGACGTCTTCCTCCTGCTCGCCCGCGCCGAGCCGCCGTTCGGCCACCGCCAGCACCCTCAGGCCGTCCCGCGCCAGCGCCTGCGCCGCCTCGGAGGCGTGCTCCGGCAGACCGGCGCAGGCGGGCAGCACGGTCTCCGGGGCGCCCTTGACCACCAGCACGAGCGGCCCGTCCCCGCTCCGGCCGACGGCGGCGGCGTATCCGCGTGCCGCCTCGAAGGGCAGGTCCGCGAGCTGTGTCCACTCCGGGTCGGGTCCGGCGGCCGCCAGCACGGCCTCGTCGGTGGCGTGCACCGGCCGCTCGGAACCGCCGTCGACGCGCGGACAGGCGCGGGCGGCCGCCCGGACGGTGTCCGCCGACCCGGCGTCGTCCACCGGGCGCACCGTGCCCTCGGCGTCGGAGGTGCGCACCAGGCGCAGCCGGTTCTCGGTGAGCGTGCCGGTCTTGTCGAAGCAGAAGGTGTCCATGCGGCCCAGCGCCTCCAGGGTGCGCGGGGTGCGGACGAGGACACCGTCGCGGCTGAGCCGCCGGGCGGCGGCGAGCTGCGCGACCGTGGCCACCAGCGGCAGGCCCTCCGGTACGGCCGCCACGGCCACCGCCACCCCACCGCTGACCGCCTCCCGGATGGCGGTGCCGCGCACCAGCGCCAGGCCCGTGACCGCGGCGCCGCCCGCCAGGGTCAACGGCAGTGCCTTGCGGGTGAGTTCCTGCAGCCGTGCCTGTACGCCGCCGGCCGGGGGCGTACGCGCGGCCAGATGGACGGCGCGGGCGGCCTCCGTCTGGTCACCGATGTCGACCACCACGGCCCGGGCCTGGCCCGCCACCACGGTCGTACCCTCGAAGACCATGCAGCGCCGGTCGGCGACCGCGGCGTGCGGGGTGCGGTCCGTCTGTTTCTCCACCGGCAGGGACTCGCCGGTGAGGGCCGACTCGTCGACCTCAAGACCGTCCTGCCACAGCAGCCGGGCGTCGGCGGGCACCACGTCGTCCCCCTTCATCTGGATCACATCGCCCGGACGCAGCTTGCCCGCCTCCACGGTGCGCGTGCCGCCGGCCGGGGCCTCGGTATCCGGTGGGACGAGGCGCGCCTTCTGCCGCTGCTCCGCGAGCAGTCCGGACAGCGCCCGTTCGGCGCGCAGCCGCTGGATGCCGCCGACCAGGGCGTTCAGGTCCAGGGCGCCGACGACGAGCAGGGCGTCCACGACCGAGCCGAGGAGCGCTGACGCCGCCGAGCCGACCGCGAGGACCGGGGTGAGCGGGTCGTGGAGTTCGCCGCGTACGGCGCGCCCGAGCCGGTAGGACCAGCGCGCGGGTGCGGCGACCGGGTGCCCGGAGACACCGGCGGCGACCTTGCGCACGCGGGCGGTCAGCGTGTCGAACGCGCCGCCCTCGGCGGCCGGTTCGTGCTCCAGCCGCTCCTTGGCCTGCTCGGGGTCCAGCTCGTGCCAGTGCACGCGCGCGTGCGGATGCGGGGGCCGGGCCGCCGCCACGCCGAGCGCGGCCCGGCCCCCGGAGAGCAGGGCCGACACGGCGGCGGCGTCGACGGGGGCGTGCCGCAGCCCCGGCAGCGCGGCGAGGCGTCCGCGGCCGCCGCCCGACTCGCCGACGGCCACGAGCAGCCCGGAGAGGGCGGCGCCGGAACGGGCCAGGGTCTGGGCATGCCCGCCGACCGTGCGGGCGGCCGGGATCGCGGTCAGCACCCGCCACACGTCGGGCAGCCCGTGCAGCGCGAGGAGGTCCGCGCCCCAGACCACGGCGCCGTCGCGGTCGGTGAGGGCGAGGGCGATGTCGGCGCAGCGCAGCCCGGCCAGCACGTCGTGCTCGTCGGCCGTGCGCACCCGGGCGACGGCGAGCACCGCGCCGGCGTCGCCGCGCGCCTGGTACACGACGTCGTCCAGCGGCCGGCGTGCGTCGACGACCTGGTCGGCGAGTCCGGTGAAGTCCTCCAGGGCGGGGTCGTCCACGAGCACCACGCGCAGGCGGGCCCGGCGGGCCGCGTCCAGCACCGGTTCGGTCCACGGGTCGGCCTCGCCCTCGTCGGTGCACAGTGCGCTGGAGTGCAGGACGATGGTGCCGGCCATCTCCAGCCGGCGCAGCCGGTCCGGGTCGCGGACCAGGACACCCTTGCGGGCGAGTGCGGCGCTCAGCAGCGCGTGGAAGGCGGCGGGGCCGTAGCGGGCGGCCTTCGGCGAGCCGGCGAGGACCGCCTCCGCCGCCTCGGCGCCGTCGTGCTTGACCAGCAGGGTGGCCGCGGCGCCCAGCACGCTGCCCGCGGAGGCGTGTTCGGCGTACTCCTGGGCCGGGGACTCCCGCAGCGGCGGGCGCGGAGCGCCGTCCGCCGGAAGACTGACCCGCCCGGGCGCGCACAACTGGTCGTGCACCGCGTCGAAGGCGGCGGCGCGCGCCACCGTCTCGGCCACCTGGCAAGACCGCAGGGCGCCGTCGAGGACGAGGGAGGTGGGGGTCTGTCCGGCTCCGTGGACCGTGGCGTTCGCGCAGGCCAGCAGGAGATCCATGCGGGCGTCCCCGAGTCCGGCGCGCAGCCAGGCTCGAAAGCGGGGGTTCTCCCGCAGCAGCGTCACCACCGCGGTCGCCAGGCGCGGCGAGGGTGGCAGCCGCAGCGCGTACGCCGTCACCGCGACGGCGATGCCCACCGTGTCGGCGGCGAGCGCGGCCACGGCCGCGCGCACCCCGGCCGGGTCGGCCGGATGCGTGGTCTCGTCCACGTCCTCGGCGGCCAGGAACAGTCCGTGCCCCTCGGCCAGTTCGGCGGCGTGGTCCACGATCCGGTCGGTGGCCTCCTCCTCGGTCGCGGTCACCACCAGACGCGCGAGTCCCTCGTCCCAGTACGCGACCAGCACGTCGGGCCGCTCGGCCAGCGTCTCGGCCACCCGGCACGCCAGTTGGGCCGTGCCGCCCGCGCGGCGCACGTGCTCGTGCTCCACCGGCCGCAGGGCGAGGTGGGCACGGGCGCCGGCCCGCCAGTGGTCGCCGGTGCCAGGCAGCGCGTTGCGCGCGACCCGCGCGACCCGTACGGCGGCGTCCGCGCCGCGCACTCCGGCGCGCGCCGTTCCAGCGGCGGCACCGGCGGCCACTCCGACCGCCGGCGCCAGCAGTCGCGGTGCTGAGGGCAGCAGCCGTACGGCCGCCGAGGGCACCGCCAGCAGTCGGAGCGCCATGGCCCTCCTCAGAGCGTGGTGCGGTCGGGCCGCGTCGTGGGACCGAGCGGCCCGGTGGACGGCTTGCCCGCCGCGTCCTCGGCGATGCGGGGGCTCCGAGCGCTGCCGGAGGTCTTGGTGCCGCCGGGTGTCCCCGTGCCGCCGGCCGTCCGGCTGATTCCGCGTGTCCCGGTGGTGCCGGCTGTCCGGCTATCTCCGGAAGCCTCGGCGGCCCCGGAAGCCTCGGCGGCCCCGGCAGCCTCGATCCCGGCCTCGGCGGCGCCGGCATCCCAGGTCCCGCCGGAAGCCTCGGTGTACGTGGCGGCCTTCGCCCCACCCGTGCGGTGGGCGCCCCGGGTCCTGCCACCGTGGCCGGACCTGAGGGCCGCGCTGTCATGAACGGACTCGGGACTCTGCCCGGCCCCGTTCCCGCCGCTCACCGGATGCTTGGGCCGGGACTGGGTGAGCCAGGCCACGGCCGCGCCGGTGAGGGCCACGGGCCACTCGACCACGCCCGCGGCGCCGAGCACGCCGGCCCCCGCGTACACCGCGATGCGGCGCCCGCGGGGCGAGACCGCACCGACTTTCTCCAGGGTTTCCTCCGCCGCTCTGCCCACCATCCCGGCGCCGGGTACCCTGCGCAGTGCCGAGGCCGCGCCGCGCAGCGGCGCCGTGAGGGCCGACGACGGCTTCTGCTCAGCCATGACTCTCCTTCGCTGAGATCGCCTTGCGTGCCCACCGAGTGCCCGCCACCGCGCTGGTCATCCCCTTCCTCCCCGGGGTGCCCACTTCCCAGGGAACGCCTCGCCCCGCTCCCGCGCCACCGCACCGCGCGCGCCCCACCCCGGACGCCTCAGCGGCCGCCGCGGAACAGCTCCTCGGGCACGGCCCGGGCGAGGACCCGGTAGCCCTCGGGGTCGCGAGGTGCAACCAGTCGCCGACCTGGAGGGCGGGCAGCAGCCGGTCCGGTGCCGCGGGGTCGCGTACCGCACGATCGAAGTCGATCACCGCGTCGAAGTGGCCAGGGGTGCGGATCCAGGCGTTCACCCGCTGCCGGGAGGCCTCCCGCTCCCCCGCCGGGTCGTCGTACAGGCTGTCGCCACCGAACGGCGTGAGGGTCGCGACGTAGACCCGGATGCCCGAGCGATGGGTACGGGCATCGGACCGCCCGGGCCGGACCGGATGCCCCAGGGCGTGAGGGAACCCGCCCCCGCATCCCCGGACCACGCACACGATGCGTGCCGCCCGGACGCGGCGCGAAAGCGGGCGACCAGTCTGCCCGACACCGTTCGGGACACACGGCTGAGCCAGTGCAACTCATGCTCAGTCTTCAGGAACGGTTCCTGCCCGACGGCATTTGCGCGGCCAGCAGCTCGACGACTCCCGGCTGCGCGTGTCGATGCGCGGCTACCAGGCGTTCGGCGCCCGGTTCGCCCCGGCGCAGCGCAAGGTGATCCTCGGCGACCGCCGGCGCTCCCTGACGGCAGCCCCAGGGGCGCGCCCAGGGTCGAGGTCGGCGACCGGCGGCCTACGGGCGCCAGGAGTCGTCGTATCCGGGATGGCCGGCGTAGGGCACGGCGAGCAGGCGCAACGTCGTGCGCGGTGAACGGGGACATTCCGCTTCGCAGCAGGTGCGGCACGTGCCGTCCTCCCACGTATGGTGCTCCTCCAACGGGGCCTGTTTCGCTTCGAGTTCGCGCAGCACCCGGGCCGGATCGTCCGGGCCACATGGGTGAGCAGCTTCACCGGGTCCTCGGCGCCGAACTGCGCCATGGGCGTGTGCGTGGTCCTGCCGTCCCAGGACGTGAGCACCTGCTCGATCTCGTCGGCCATGACGCCCCAGGCGGCGCCGGGCGCACCGGCGATCGCGTCCCGGGCCACCCGTTCCTCCTGCTGGAACCGGGCCCGCAGGAACCGTTCGAGGGCCGAGGCGGTCATGCGGCGCGCTCTCTCCGCCCGACCGACGCGGCCAACTCCCGCTGATAGCCGGCGTAGGCCGCGCGCAGGGCCTCCCCGGGCCAGTCGGCGGGCAGGAGTCCGGGCGGCAGGACGGGGTCGGTGAGCAGGAGGCGTACGGCCGCGGCGTAGGCGGTGAGGCGGTCCGCCGGGGTCCGGGCGGCCACCGCGTGGGCGAGCAGGGTCCGCGCGGTGGCCGCCCAGGCGTCCAGCGGCCAGAGCCGGGCGACCAGGTCGTGCGCGGGCTCGTCGGGTCGCGCGGTGTACGTCTGGGCGACGGAGCCCAGCGTGTCCGGCAGGGCACGGTCGAGGTTGGCCGGGCGCAGCCATACGCCCTCGCGGAGTTCCGCCAGGCGCAGCGCGGCCAACCGGGCGCGCAGATCGGCGCGTTCGGCGGGGCCGCGGCCGGTCGCCGTGATGACCACCATCTCCCAGTCGCCGTCCCACGCGCGCGTGCCGGGCATCAGCGCCTCGTCCTGACGCCGCTGGCGCGCCAGCAGCCGGTCGCTGAGCCGGTAGACGGCGTCGGTACGGCGCAGGTCCCCTGCGGTCACCATCCGGCTCAGCGCGGCCCTCAGCGTGGAGCCGCCTACGCCGAAGGGCTCCACCAGCCGCACCAGGTCCCTCACCGGCAGCTCGGCCGGGTGCGCGCCGAGGAGCAGGCTCAGCACGACCGACCGCGCGGACAGCGGCCGCAGCCCTGACTCCTCCGACTCGGGCGAGACGTTCATGCGCATGGGCACGTACTGTACGTCCACCTCCTTGTTGCAGTATTGATACGACCGCAGGGAGAGTGCAACATGCTCCTATGGTCTCGATTCCCGCGCAGTCGCCTGCGCAGCCGCAGCCCCAGCCGCAGTACGCCACGCACGAGGTCACCAACCAGGCCCCGCCCTTGGCCCCGTACGACGCTTCCGACGACGTCGCCCTGCTGGAGGGGCTGCGTCGGGAGGGTGCCGGGTGGGCCGAGGACGACATCCGGCGCCTGGGGGCGCGTGCCGGCAGCGCCGAGGCGCAGGAGTGGGGCGAGCTGGCGAACCGGCACGAGCCGGTCCTGCGCACCCACGACCGCTACGGCCACCGGGTCGACGAGGTGGAGTTCCATCCCAGCTGGCACCACCTGATGCGCACGGCGGTCGCCGAGGGCCTGGCCGGCGCACCCTGGGCGGACGAGCGGCCCGGCGCCCATGTGGTCCGCACCGCGGGCGGGCTGGTGTGGGGGCACACAGAGGCCGGGCACGGCTGTCCGACGTCGATGACGTACGCCGCCGTGCCCGCGCTGCGCGCACAGCCGGATCTGGCCAAGGTCTACGAACCGCTGCTCACCAGTCGGGAGTACGACCCGGAGCTGCGCATACCGACCGAGAAGCCGGGGCTGCTCGCGGGCATGGGCATGACCGAGAAGCAGGGCGGGTCGGACGTCCGGACGAACACCACCGTGGCCACACCCACCGGGGAGCCCGGTGTGTACACGCTGCGCGGGCACAAGTGGTTCACGTCGGCGCCGATGTGCGACGTGTTCCTCGTGCTGGCGCAGGCCCCGGGCGGGCTGTCGTGCTTCCTGGTGCCGCGCGTGCTGCCGGACGGCAGTCGCAACACCTTCCGCATCCAGCGACTGAAGGACAAGCTGGGCAACCGCTCCAACGCGTCCTCGGAGCCGGAGTTCGACCGGACGGTGGCCTGGCTGGTCGGGCCGGAGGGGCGCGGGGTGAAGACCATCATCGAGATGGTCAACTGCACCCGGCTGGACTGTGTGATGTCCTCGGCGACCCTGATGCGCAAGACGCTGGCCGAGGCGGGGCATCACGCCCGGCACCGCAGCGCGTTCGGCGCCCGGCTGATCGAGCAGCCTCTGATGCGCAACGTCCTGGCCGACCTGGCGCTGGAGTCGGAGGCGGCGACGACGCTCACGCTGCGGCTGGCCGGCGCGGCCGACCGCGCGGTGCGCGGGGACGCCGGGGAGCGGGACTTCCGGCGGATCGCCACCGCCGTCGGCAAGTACTGGGTAACCAAGCGGGGCCCGGCGTTCACCGCCGAGGCCCTGGAGTGCCTGGGCGGCAACGGCTATGTCGAGGACTCCGGCATGCCGCGGCACTACCGGGAGGCTCCGCTGCTGTCGATCTGGGAGGGCTCGGGCAACGTCAACGCGCTCGACGTGCTGCGCGCCCTCGGCCGCGAACCGGACACCGCCGAGGCCCTGTTCGCCGAATTCGCCCTCGCCCGCGGGGCGGACGCCCGCCTGGACACGGCGGTGGCCGCGCTGAAGGACCAGTTGGCCGAAACGGACCAGGTGGGCGCCCGCCGTCTGGTCGAGCGGATGGCGCTCGCCCTCCAGGCCTCCCTGCTGGTACGGCATGCCCCGCACCCGGTGGCGGACGCCTTCTGCGCGAGCCGGCTGGGCGGCGACTGGGGGCACGCGTTCGGCACGCTGCCCTCCGGGACCGACCTCGACACGATCCTTGAGCGGGCCCTGCCCGGCCTGAAGTGACCCCCTCCCACCAGGCGTCGGCGCTCCTCTCAGCGGGCGGGCCGGGCGGTTTGCGGCCTGGCCGGTGACAGCCGACGGATCGCACACAGTCAGCGCACAACTCCGGACCGTTGTCAGTGCCGTGGTGCACACTCGCGATCAGGTGGCACTCGTCTCGGGAGGACAACGTGTTCACGGGGATCGACGAGGTCGACTGGGCCTCGCTGCGGCACGCGCACGGCAGCGCGGAGGACATGCCCGGCTGGTTACGGGCGCTGGCGTCCGCGGACACCGCCGAGCGGGCGACCGCGCTCGACGGGATGTACGGCGCGCTGCACCACCAGGGGTGTGTGTACGACTCGACGCTGGCCTGCGTCCCGTTCCTGCTCTCGCTCGTGGCCCGCGAGGAGGTGCCGGACCGGGGCGGCATCGTGGAACTGCTGGTCGGCATCGGAGCGGAGAGCGCGGACGGGGACCCGCGCGCGCGGGAGGCCGTGTGCGCGGGCGCCGAGGTGTTCGTCCGGCTCGTCGGGGACCCGGACCCCGCGGTGCGCCGGGCGACAGCCTCGGCCCTCGTGCACTTCCTGCCGGCGCCGGCCCAAGTCCTGGATCTGTTACGGCAGCGGCTGCGGGCCGAGCGGGACGACAGGGTCCTGCTCGCCCTTCCGGAGGCGCTCGCCCTGTTCGTCCGCCGGTACCCCGCGCACGCCGACGCCGCGGTGGACCTCCTCGCCGAGCAGAGCGCGCCGCCGTACGCCCCGGGGCTGCGGCTCGCCGCACTCGGTCAGCTGGCGCTGGTCGCGCCCGCCCGGCTGCCCGCCGATCTGGTGCCGACGGCGGTCCGGCTGCAGCGGGAACGCTCCGCGCACCACGCCCGGAGCACCGAGCCCGGCGCTGCCGACTCCCTCGTCGGGCGCATACGGCGGCTGCGCCCGTCCGACGAGGAGGGCTCCCGGCTGCTGTGCACCCTGCACGCCGCGCTGGGCGACCGCCTGGACGACCGGATCGCGCTCCTCGGCGGGCAGTTGACCGGTCCGAACCCGGTGGACCGGTGCCATGGCGTCTGGATGGCGGCGGCGCTGCTGCGCGGCTGGCGCGCCGACCACGGCCGCACGGTCCGGCTGCTCGGCGCCCAACTGGGCTCGGGACAGAACTGGTTGCGGGACGCGGCGGTCGCCGTGCTGGCGGAGCTGTTCGAGCTGACCGCGCCCGCCGCGGACGACCTGCACGCCCTCGTGCATGCCCGGCCCGACCTGTGGACGCACCGCGTGGAGCGCGGCTCCTGGACGCTGGGCGGTCCGCTCAAGGCGCTGGCCAGGAGCGGCGATCCGCGCGCGGTCCCGGCCCTGGCCCATCTGCTGGCCGGCCCGGCCGCACCGGTGGACCTGGGGTTCGCGCTGGCCCACCTGGGTGCCGCCGCGGTCCCGCTCGCGCCCGCGGTGCGGCACCGGCTCGGCCGGATTCCGCCGGCCTCCCCCGCCACCGCCCGGCTCGCCGTCCCGCTGCTGGCGGCGGTCGGCGCCCTCGGGGACGAGGACGCCGTTCCGGAGGTGCTGCGGCTGCTGTCGGGTGCTCGCGGCGGACCGGGGGCGCGGGACGACGCGGTCACCGGCCAGGTCATCGAAACGCTGGATGCGCTGGGCGCCACCGCACGGGCGGTACCGGCCCTTCGCGCGCTCCTGGGCACCCGGCATGCCGCCGCCGCGGCCGGTGCGCTCTGGTCGGCGCAGCAGGACGCCTCCGTCGTACTTCCCGTACTGCTGCGGGAGTTGACCCAGGGTGATCCGGCCGGCCGGCACCTGGCCGCCGTCCAGCTCGGCCGTCTCGGTCCGGCCGGGCACGCCGCGCTGCCCGCGCTGCGCCGCATGGCCCGGTCGCGGCTCGCGAGGGAGCGGGTGTCGGCCGCGTGCGCGCTGTGGCGCATCGACGCCGATCCGGAGCCGGTTCTGCCGGTGTTCCGGGAGGCCTGGGCGCAGGACCCGCACACCCGCCGTCCGATCGCCCGGTGCCTGACCGCGATGGGTCCGGCCGCCGTGCCGTTACGGAACCTGGCGGCCGAGGAACTGGCCGCCCCACGCCGCCACTTGGCCCATGTGGCCGGAGGCGGCGGGCAGGGCATACCGGAGGACGAGGATCTGCTGGGCGCGTGCCGGGAGGTGCTGGCGACGGTGTAGGGGTGTCACTGCGGGCACTCGCCCGAGCCGATGAATTCGGGGACGCGGCTGTTCGCCTCGTAGACGGCGACGCTCCAGCGGGTGTAGTTCCAGGCGGGGTTGCGCCGGTACTCGGCCATCAGCTTCGGGCAGACGGTCCTGGACACCGCGTCCTGGAAGTCGGCCCGCTGGGCCCGGCCCACGAGGACCGCGTCGGTGTCCCGCGCCCACACATAGGCGGCCTTCTCCGCCGGGTCGAAGCCGAGGTTGATGGGGTCGGCGTTGCCGAAGGGCGCGAGTCCGTTGCCCTCGGCGATCCGGGAGTTCCACTCGGCCGTGATGGCCTTGTCGGTGGCGTCGGCGACACGTATCTCGGCCTTGTCGCTGCTCGGGATCCCGGCGGTAGCGATGCCCTCCTCGCCGCCCTGCCACTGCCCGGCGATCCGGTGGAAGCACCCGTCGGTGGCCTCACCGAAACCGAGGATCTCCGCCTCGGGGTCGCCGTCGTAGTCCCTCCACGCGACGGCGAAACGGCCGTAGGCCCACGCGGTCGGATCGTCCTTCAGCCGGCGGGCGAGGGCGGTGCAGGCGGCCATCTCCCCGGCCCGGACGAAGACTTGCTGGTCCTCGGGCGGAATCTGGGAGACCGGGCCGCCCGTCACCATGACGGTCTGGGCCCGCTTGTCGAAGGTGACCGTGGGCGTCATGAAGTCCATGTCCTTGGTCGCTAGCATGGACGTCAGCTCGGCCCGGACCGTCCGGTCGACGGCCCGCTCCTGCGCGGTGCTCGCGACGGCGCTGGCCCGCCACTCGTCGGACGTCGGCTCGGACTCGTCGCCGGCGCGGGTGAAGGCGGGGTCGGCCACCCCGGCCAGCGGATCCACCGGGACCGGGATCCGGCGCGGGTCGGACGGCGACTCCCTGGCCTCTTCCGGGGTCCCGGTGGGGGTGGCGCCGAACGCGGTGGCGTCCGCCGGCGGAGCGGTGGAGGCGCCGGCCGGGCCCGCGATGGCGCGGCCCGCGGCGGCCTTGCCGTCCCCGTCGCCGTGCCCGCCGGGGCGCACCGCGAGGACCCCGCCCACGGCCGCGCCCAGCACCGCCGCTGCGGCGAGGACGGCGAGCAGGGTGCGCCTACGGGACGGGGGCACCGGAGCGTGCCAGGTCGGATCGTCCGGGGCGGGTATGTGCCACTGGGCCGTGACCAGTTCGCCGACCCTGGTGGGCTCCGCCGCGGCTGCCCCGTGGAGAACCTGGGTGGCCTGGCCCGCGAGGAGCCGGGCGCACTCCTCCGCCGCAAAGGCGGCGGACGGCCGCTCGGCGGGTTCCTTCGCGAGGGCCTTCCGCACGAGGCCGAGCAGCGCCTGAGGGACGCCGTCCAGGTCGGGCTCACCGGACATGACCCGGAACGCGACGGCGTCCGGGGCGCCGGCGCCGAACGGGAGCCGCCCGGTGGCCGCGTAGGCGACGAGCGCTCCCCAGGCGAACAGATCGCCCTCGGGCCCCGCGGTGCTGGTGCGGTAGTACTCGGGGCTGATCCAGCCGGGCGTGCCGGTCATCACCCCGGTGCGGGTCACACTGGTGCCGTCCGCGGCGCGGGCTATGCCGAAGTCCAGGACCCGCGGGCCGCCCGGGGCGAGGATGACGTTCTGCGGCTTCACGTCGCGGTGCACGACACCGGCCGCGTGGATGGCGGCCAGCGCCTGTGCGGTGCCGGTCGCGAAGGCGTACAGGGTTCCGCCGGTGAGGGGGCGGTGGTCGGCCAGGTACTCGTTGAGGGTGGGGCCGGGGGCATAGACGGTCGCCAGCCAGGGCGCGTTGGCCTCGGGGTCGGCCGCGAGAAGAGGCACGAGGCAGGGGCCCTGCACCCGGGCGGACAGCTGCACCTCGCGCCGGAACCGGGCCCGGAACTCCGGGTCTTCGGCCTGCGCGGGATGGATCACCTTGACCGCGACCCGCAGCCCGTCGGCGGTCAGACCGGCGTGCACGGTGCCCATGCCGCCGGCACCGAGCCGGCCGATGATCCGATACGGGCCGATACGGGACGGGTCGCCCGGGTGGGCGGGCCGGACACGTCCCGGAGAGCCGGCAGTGCTCACAGTGTTTCCGTTCCTTGGCGCGGTGGGCAGCGACCTCGGGCCATGGCCGGCCGGAAGCCGTGACTTGCGCGTGTGTGACTGGTGAAGAACCTGTGAGGTTGCCTCGGTTCGGGCAACGTCACCCGATCGTGACAATGCGCCGAATCCGCACGGGAACTAACGGCCACACAGGAGACGTCGGCCGGATGGGGACCCGAGGCGGCAGGCGGCGCCGACGCCCTTCCGGACGGGATCCGAGGCCGCGGGCCGCGGGTCAGACCATCCGTCCCCACTGCGGTCCGAGCCGTGCCCACTCCGTGTCCCAGGCGTGCATGCGGCGGCGTTCCAGACGGCTGCGCAGGGCGAGGCCGCCGACGAAGGGGACGGCCGCCACGCTCACGCCCACCAGGCAGCCGATCAGGGTGCCCCGGAAGGCGGCCTCGGCGGCGGAGGCCGGGCGGCTGGCGAGCCGGCCCTGTGGATCGGTCCAGACCGTGACCGGTGTGCCGGCCTTGCTGCCGGGCTCCACCCGGACCTGACCGGTGTGGGCGGAGCCGCCGGCCACGGTCCAGCCCACCTTGGCCCAGACGCGTTCCCCGGCGGTGGCATGGCGGTGCACGGGGGAGGTTCCCGGGGCCCGTGCCACGACGTGGGCCACGACGGGACGCCAGTCCGCCCGCTCCTTCGCGAGTCCGTGCTCCACCGTCCCGGCCGCCACGAGACCGGCCGAGACCCCCGCCAGGAACGTCAGCAGCCAGGCGCCGAGCACCACCCAGGCCTCCACCACATCGGCCCGGCGTTTGAGCGGGTTGCGCCGCCAGCGCCACAGCCACACCTTCGGACCACGGAACGCCTTCAAAGGCATCCTCCTCACGAGCGCACCGACCGGCCGGACCGCCCTCCCATACGCAGGAGATCGCTCCGTTGCTCACGACGAGCCGTCTCCCCGACGGTCGCACGAGACGCCCCTCTTGCGCAGGCGCATGCCGCAACGGGCCCGGGCCGGTCCTCGTCACCGGTCGACGACACCGCCGTGACCTGCGAGAACGTGCACATCGGGGGAGACTGTCAGTGGTGGGGTGCAGACTGGCCGATAACCGACGACTACCTGTCTCACGACTACCTGGACGAAGACGTCCCGGAGGTGATCGGCATGACCGAGGTACTGCTGGCGGTGGGCACCCGCAAAGGCCTGTTCATCGGGCGGCGCAGGGGCGGCACCTGGGAGTTCGACGACAGTCCGTATTTCAACGCGCAGGCGGTCTACTCGGTCGCGATCGACACCCGGGAGGGGCGGCCGCGGCTGCTGGCGGGCGGCGACAGCGCGCACTGGGGCCCGTCGGTCTTCCACTCCGACGACCTGGGCCGCACCTGGACCGAACCGCCGCAGCCGGCCGTCAAGTTCCCCAAGGACACCGGCGCTTCCCTGGAGCGCGTCTGGCAGCTGCACCCGGCCGCCGCCGAGCCCGGCGTGGTGTACGCGGGCACGGAACCGGCGGCGCTGTACCGCTCGGAGGACCGCGGCGAGAGCTTCGAGCTGGTCCGGCCGCTGTGGGAGCATCCGACGCGCTCGCGATGGGTGCCGGGCGGTGGCGGTGAGGGCCTGCACACGGTGGTCACCGACGCCCGCGACCCCAAGGCGGTGACCGTCGCCGTGTCGACGGCCGGCGTGTTCCGCTCCACCGACGGCGGTGCGAGCTGGGCGCCGTCCAACTCCGGTGTGTCCGCCGTGTTCCTGCCGGATCCGAACCCGGAGTTCGGCCAGTGCGTGCACAAGATCGCCAAGGACGCGGGCGACCCGGACCGGCTGTACCTGCAGAACCACTGGGGGGTGTACAGAAGCGACGACGCGGGCGCGCACTGGACGGACATCGGCGCGGAACTCCCGTCCACGTTCGGCTTCGCGGTGGCCACCCACCCGCGCCGGGCCGACACGGCGTACGTCTTCCCGATCACCGCCGACGCGGACCGGGTGCCCGCCGAGCACCGCTGCCGGGTCTTCCGCACCGCGGACGCGGGGCGGACCTGGGAACCGCTGTCCAAAGGTCTGCCGGACGAGGATCACTACGGCACGGTGCTGCGGGACGCCCTGTGCACCGACGACGCCGACCCGGCGGGTGTCTACTTCGGCAACCGCAACGGCGAGGTGTTCGCCTCGGCCGACGACGGCGACAGCTGGCAGCAGCTGGCGGCGCATCTGCCGGACGTGCTGTGCGTGCGGGCGGCGGTGATCGGCTGAGGCAGGCGGGCGGGCCGCAGGGGGGTGTGTGCGTCACCGCCGGGCTTCGGCCATCGGTTGATCACCGGGCCGAGTACGGCAGTAGGGTGACGCCCGTGGCACCACGACCCTTGCATGAAATCGTCGAACCGGCCTGGGCGAAGGCCCTGGAACCCGTCGCCGGACGGATCGCCGAGATGGGCGACTTCCTGCGCGCGGAGATCGCCGCGGGACGCACCTACCTCCCGGCCGGACCCAACGTCCTGCGGGCCTTCCAACAGCCCTTCGACGACGTACGGGTCCTGATCGTCGGTCAGGACCCGTATCCGACCCCGGGGCACGCGGTGGGCCTGTCGTTCTCGGTCGCACCCGAGGTGCGACCGCTGCCGCCCAGCCTGATCAACATCTTCCGCGAGCTGAACACCGACCTCGGCCTGCCCCAGCCGTCCAACGGCGATCTCACGCCGTGGACCCAGCAGGGCGTTCTGCTGCTCAACAGGGCGCTGACGACGGCTCCGCGCAACCCGGGCGCCCACCGCGGCAAGGGCTGGGAGGAGGTCACCGAGCAGGCGATCCGGGCCCTGGCAGCGCGCGGGAAGCCGCTGGTGTCCATCCTGTGGGGCCGGGACGCCCGTAATCTGCGTCCGTTGCTGGGCAGTCTGCCGGCGGTGGAGTCCGCGCATCCGTCGCCGATGTCGGCCGACCGCGGGTTCTTCGGCTCGCGTCCGTTCAGCCGGGCCAACGACCTGCTGCTCCAGCAGGGCGGACAGCCGGTGGACTGGCGACTGGCGTGACCGTCCCCGGTTATCTCGCGGTGGACTCCGGAGGCTCCGGTCTCCGGGTCGCCGTCGGCGTGCCGGGCCGGGCGCCCGCCGCGCAGCGGGAGTCGCGGGAGCCGGTACGCACGGGTGCGCGGGGTATCGAGCCCGCCCATCTGATGGCCCAACTCGTCCCGCTGGCCCGTGCGTCCGCCGCCGAGGCCGCCGTGGACGGGCTGGACACGGCCGTCGTCGGCGCCGCCGGGTTCGCCACCCTGGGGGACGCCCTGCGGGCCGAACTACCGGACGCCCTGGCCCGCGAGCTGGGTGTACGGCGGGTGGCGCTGGCCGCCGACGCCGTCACCGCCTACGTCGGCGCCCTCGGGCCGCGTCCGGGCGCGGTGCTCGCCGCGGGCACCGGGCTGATCGCGGTCGGCACCGATCTGAACGCCTGGCGCCGGGCCGACGGCTGGGGTCATCTGCTCGGTGACTGCGGCAGCGGCGCCTGGATCGGGCGGGCCGGCCTGGAGGCGGCGCTGCGCGCCCACGACGGCCGGGACGGCGGCTCCGCACCGCTGCTGGCCTGCGCGGAGGAACAGTTCGGGCCGGTGCGTGGGCTGCCGGGGCAGCTGTACGCGCGCTCCGACCGGCCCGCCGTACTGGCCTCCTTCGCACCCCGGGTGGCCGCGTGCGCCCCGCACGACCCGGTCGCCGCGGACATCCTGCGCGCGGCGGCCCGGCACATGGCCGAGTCCGTCGCGGCGGTGTGCCCGGCGGACGGCACGCCTCAAGTGGCGCTCACCGGCGGCCTTTTCCGGCTGGACGAGCCCCTGCTCGCATCCCTGCGGGAGGAGTTGGCGCGCAGGCTGCCGCACGCCCGGCAGGTGCCCGCCGAGGGCGATCCCCTGCACGGCTCGGTACGGATCGCGGGCGACCTGGCTGCCGGTCGGCTCACCCTGCCGGGTGAACCGACCATGTTCTACGTGGTCCCCGCGGAAGGCGGTTGAGGCCCTCGATCGAAGTCCTCGCAAAAGCGGATTGTTCCCCCTTGCCACCGCTATGTCAGCCCATGTTCCCGGCACGTGCCCGCAACACGTGTCCCCGGCACGTAACTCATCAGACAAAACCGGACGGATACCGCTCACCTGCACCCTCCCCGAACGGAGTAACCCAGGAAGCCAGTAACATGCGGCGCCATGAGCACCCCCACTGGGCCCGAGTCCGGCCTGCCAGTACGAATGCCGCGACCCCGCCAGCCCGGACGGCACCGCCGACCGGAACCGCTGGTGGCTCCCGAGGGTGCGCCCGCGCTCGCCCTCGCGGTGCCCGGTGCGCCCAGCGCCGCCACGCGCGCCCTCGCCGAGGAGGTCGTGAGCATCGCCCGCGCCGAGCTGCCCGGCCTGGACGCCCGGATCGGATACCTGGACGGGGACGACGCAGAGTTCCCCACGCTCCGCTCCGTGCTCGTGCGCGCGGCCGAGGAGCGCACGGCCCGTTACGAGCAGGCCGTCGCCGCCGGGGTCGAAGGCCTCAAGGAGCCCGACGGCCCGGTCGCCGTCGTCGTCCCGCTGCTGGCCGGTCCGGACAGCTCGCTGCTGCGGCAGATCCGCCAGTCCGTGATGGACAGCCGGGTCGCCGCCGATCTCACCGACGTCCTCGGCCCGCACCCGCTGCTCGCCGAGGCGCTGCACGTGCGGCTGTCCGAGGCGGGGCTGGCTCGCGCCGACCGCGCGCGCCTGTTCACGGTGGCCACTGCCGCGGACGGCATCATTCTGGCGTCCGTGGGCGGCGAGGAGGCCGTGCAGGCGGCCGGGATCACCGGCATGCTGCTCGCCGCGCGCCTCGCCGTGCCGGTGATGGCGGCGGCCCTGGACCAGGAGGGCTCGATCTCCTCCGTCGCCGAGCAGCTGCGTTCCTCTGGCTCGCAGCAGCTGGCCCTGGCGCCGTACCTGATCGGCCCGGAAATCGACCCGGCGTTGCTGGCGGCGGCCGCCGAGGAGGCGGGCTGCGCCACGGCCGAGGCGCTCGGCGCGTACCCGGCGATCGGCAAGCTCGCCCTCGCCAAGTACACGACGGCGCTGGGCATCGCCCCGCAGCAGCCGCAGGGCATGCCGGTCCGCTGACCCGCGCCGGCACCGCACGGCACCCGTACGACACAGGGCCCGCTCCTCACCCCGGAGCGGGCCCTTTGCCCTGTCGGGACGCCCGTCCCCCGCGGGGCTCAGCCGAAGACGACGCAGGAGGCCGCGGGGACCGGCACGGAGCCCTCGTAGCGGGGCAGCCCCGTCGCCTCGTCCACCGCGAACCACGTCACGTCGCCGGAGCGCTCGTTGGCCGCGTAGAGGAAGCCGTCGTGCTCGGCGAGCGCGCGCGGCCAGTGCCCGCCGCACGGCACCGTGCCGACCAGCCGGAGCGACTCGCCTTCGACGGCGAGGATCGACAGCACGTCCTCGCCGCGGGTCGCGGTCCACACGAAACGGCCGTCGGGCGACACCACGATCCCGGACGGATAGGCGTCACCGGCCGGGGCGCCGGGCAGCACGGGGACTTCAGCCAGCGGCCTGAGCGAGGCGGCCGCGGCGTCCCAGCGGCACACGGTGACGGTGGGAGTGAGTTCGTTGACGACGTAGGCGTGCCCGCCGTCCGGGTGGAAGGCCAGATGGCGGGGGCCGGAGCCGGGGCGCAGGGCGAACTCGCCGTGCAGGGCGGGCGCGCCGTCCTCGAGGGTGCAGATCCGCACCGAGTCCGTACCGAGGTCGACACTGACCGCCCACCGGCCGCTCGGGTCGGGCTGCACCTGGTGGGCGTGCGGACCGCGCTGGCGCCGGTCGTGCGGACCGGAACCGGTGTGCTGGAGCCGCCCGGAGGGCTTGGCGGCGAGAGAGCCGTCCGGACGTACGGGTACGGCGGTGACGCTCCCGCAGCCGTAGTTGGCGGTCAGCACATGCCCGGCGTACAGGCCGAGGTGGGTCGGTCCGCTGCCGTCGACCCGCACGGGCGGCCCGGCGGGTTGCGGACGGCCGCCGTTCACGCGGTAGGCGGCGACGGCGCCCTCGGCCGTCTCGCTGACGGTGTACAGCGTGGCCCCGTCCGGTGAAAGGAGCAGGTAGGACGGGTCGGGTAAGTCGTTGACCACGGTACCGAGGAGGAGACGGCCGTCCTCCGGCGCGACCTCGGCGGTGACGAGGCCGGGGCCGCCCGCTGCCGTGAACGAGCCGATGAAGGCCCGGCGCCTGCCGGCCCTGCCGTCCTGTGCCACCGCTGTCCCCTCTCGGTCGAGCCCGTCCGGGGCCGACGGTAGCAGCCGATCAACCGCGGTCTAGACCAAGGGGCGCGGGTTGTCGGCGGTTCTTTTCCTCACGGAGGCCGGGGCCTGTCCTCCCGCACCTTGCGCGTCCGCAGTCCGGCGCAGCTACCAGGAGGAGGGCGCCTTCGCCCGCAGCAACGAGACCATGGCCGCCATCCTGGCCAACGTGTACCGCCCTCAGCAGGCCGACAGGCTCCGTGCCATCGTCGACGACCTGAGGACCGCCGGGTACACGCCTTTCTACGGCGGTGACCTGATGGCCGTACGGTCCGGGAGACGGCCGCGGAGCCCATGAGTGCCTCGCGGCACCGTGTCATTGCCGCCCGGCCGCCAGGTGTCGTTGCCTCGGGCCGGTGTCCGTGCCTTGCGGGCCCACCCATGCCCGGCGGGCCCACGCCCGTGCCTCTCGGCCGGTGTCGGTGCCTCGCAGCCCGTGTCGGTGGCTCGCGGCCTGTGTCGGTGCCTCGCAACGTCCCTTGCGCCGGCATCGCGACCTCGAGCGCGGCCGGCTCAGGCTGCACGAGACGCATCCCCGACAGCCCCGGACTCTCGGCCCCACCAGCCGCAACGCCGGCACCCCAGGCTCAGGTCTCGTCAGCCGCACCCAGCGGTGCCCGGCTCAGCACCCAGCGGTTCCGCCCCAAACCGTGCCCGACTCAGCACCCAGCGGCTCCGCCCCCCAAACCGTGCCCGACTCAGCACCCAGCGGCTCCGCCCCCCAAACCGTGCCCGAC
>NZ_JBFAWG010000026.1:0-49984 GCF_040680215.1 Streptomyces sp. NPDC052107 | reverse complement strand
ACCCCCAAACCGTGCCCGACTCAGCACCCAGCGGCTCCGCCCCCCAAACCGTGCCCGACTCAGCACCCAGCGGCTCCGCCCCCCAAACCGTGCCCGAAGGCCCCGTCAGCCGCGCCCACGACGCGCCAGGTTCCGGCCCCACCAGTGGGAACCAGCCCTCCCGGACTCAGGCCTCATCACCTGCCGCACCACAACCGTGCCGGACTCAGGCCCCCACCAACCGCGACCCCGTAGGAGCCCGCAGGGGCTCGGCGAGGTCGGCGAGGGCGCGCTCCAGGCCGTGCAGGTGGGCCAGGGCGGGCTCGGCGGGCTGCTCGGAGGGGCTGCGGACGTGCTCCAGCCGACCCGCGGTGAGCGCCTCGACGGCCGCCTCCACGCGCCAGCAGGCCGCGGCCAGGCGGGCGTCGTGCGAGGCCTCGGGATCGGCGGCGACCGCCACCAGGCCACGCACCTCACGGGCGCAGTCGTCGAGGAGCGCGAGAACGCGGCGGGCACGCCGCTTGCGGGCCGGCATCGGGTTCAGCGGGTGCACCAGCGGGGCCACGGCCAGCCGGACCCGGCCGAGCAGCTGCTCCAGTTCGGCGACGCGGGGCGCCGGGTCGGCCGTGGCGGAGCCCGCGAGCCGGGCGGCCGCCTCCGCCGTGCAGGCGTGGACGCAGCGCAGGGCACGCTGGATCCAGGCGTCCGTGATGGCGTGGGTGGTGACCGGCAGGACGAACAGCACGGCGAGCGCGGCGCCGAGCGCACCCACACCGGTCTCGGCGAGACGCAGCGCGAGCAGACCGGGGTTCAGGACGCCGAGGAGGCCGTAGAGCAGTTCGGCGAGCAGCGTCACCCAGAGCATCATCCAGGTGTAGGAGACGGCGGCCGTGTAGAAGAGGCCGAAGACGGCGACGGCGACCAGGACCGCCGTCGGGACGGGCGCGCCCCCCACGGGGACGGCGGCGAGGAAGCCCAGGCAGATGCCGATCACCGTGCCGAGGACCCGCCGGAAGCCGCGTACCAGTGTCTCGCCGCGCGAGGCGGTGTTGACGAAGATCCACCAGGTGGCGCCGACGGCCCAGTACCAGCGCTGTCCGGACACCAGCTGCCCGACGACGAGCGCGAAGCCCGCACCGGCGGTCGCCTGGACGGCCTGCCGCGTGGTCACCCGGGCGAGGCCACGGCCGGCGGGCGGGGCCGGTACGACGGCCGGGGGCAGCCGGCGCTCGTAGCACCACACGCCGAACCGCACCGCGGCCGCGCTGAGCACGGACAGCAGGACGGCGGCGTACAGCTCGGGCAGCTGGCCCGGGGTGGCGTGCAGGAACTGGGCCACGAAGAAGGTCATGAAGGCGAACACACCGAGGCTGTGCCCGCGCGGTCCCCAGCGGCGCGCGTACACGCCGGCGCCGACGACGGCCAGGAAGACGAGGTCGCGGGCGACGGGCACGGCGTGCAGCTCGGCGGCGGCGGCGAGCACCGGCACGCCCACGGCGGGCAGCAGCGCGGTGGTGACGGCCTGCCCGCGCACGGTCGGGTCGGCGACGGTGAACAGGGCGAGCAGCGCGCCGAGGCCACCGGTGACCGCGCCGACGAGGGAGTGTCCGGCGAGGAAGCAGACGACGACCGCGAGGCCGATGCCGAGGACGGCCCGCGCGGCGAAGCGCAACCGCGCCCGCCCCGGGTCCGGAGCCACGAACATCCTCTTCAGCACTTGCTGCCCTCCCCAGGGAAACCGGACGGAACACGGCACAGAAAAGGCGCCGCGGGGTCCGCAGCGCCATCGACGTCTCCATGAGAGCATCACCGAGGTCACTGGCTCAAGTGAGACCGGAATCGCTGGGCCATCGGATCAGCAGCGCGCAGCTAGTCCAGCCGGGCGGAGGGCCAATGGACCAGGTCGGACGGCATGAGTGGAGGTGGGCCCGCTGAGCCATTGGTACAGTCGTCCATCATGGCCGTGGACGAACTCGACACCCGCATCCTGCGACTGCTCCTGGAACAGCCGCGCACCAGCGTGCGCGAGTACGCCCGTATCCTCGGCGTCGCCCGCGGCACGCTCCAGGCCCGGCTGGACCGGCTGGAGCGGGACGGCGTGATCACCCCCGCCGGCCCCTCCCTCTCCCCCGCCGCCCTGGGCCATCCGGTGCTGGCGTTCGTGCACATCGAGGTCACCCAGGGCCACCTGGACGACGTCGGGGACGCGCTGGCCGCCGTACCGGAGATCGTGGAGGCGTTCTCGATCACGGGCGGCGGCGATCTGCTCGCCCGGGTGGTGGGCCGGGACAACGCCCATCTGGAGGACGTCATCCAGAAACTGATCAGCCTGCCGGGCGTGGTGCGCACGCGGACCGAGGTGGCGCTGCGCGAGCGCGTCCCGCACCGGCTGTTGCCCCTGGTGGAGTCGATCGGCCGGGCGGCGCGCGCCTGACGCTTGGACTTCACCTGGACGGACAACGAGGCGTACGTCGGCATCGGCAACCAGGACGCGACACGGCTCTGGAAGGAGCGCTACGGCCTGAGCGCGCCGGCCAAGGACCTGCTCGCCGAGCTGAACCGGCGCTACCTGGAGATCGCCCGCACCCGTACGCCGGTCTACCCGGAGATGCGCAAGTTCGTGGAGCTCCTGGCCGCCGACGGGGTACCGATGGCCGTCGCGTCGGGGTCCTCACCGGAGGCGATCGAGGCGATCCTCGCAGGCACGGGCCTGGGCACCTACCTGCGCACCGTGGTGTCCGCCGAGGAGGTGCCGCGCGGCAAGCCCGCCCCCGATGTGTTGCTGGAGGCGGCCCGGCGGCTCGGCGCGGACCCCGGTGACTGCGTGGTCCTGGAGGACGCGGCACCGGGCGCGGCCGCCGCCCACGCGGTCGGCATGCGCTGCGTCGCCGTCCCGTACGTGGCCGCCCAGGCCGACATGCCCGAATTCGCCACGGCGACCCTTCTGCTGCGCGGCGGCCAGACGGAGTTCACGGCGCAGTCGGCGTACGCGTGGCTCCGGGCCACGGCCGGGTCCCACTGAGCACCACCGGCACCGGTCGGCCCCGTCCTGCTTTGGGCGTTCCCGCCGTGCGCGGGAGGCGATGGCTGCCTAGCGTGATCCCATGACCACAGACCGGGGCGGACCGGCCCCGCACGACCGACGGTGGAAGGCGCTCGCCGTCTGTCTGACCGCGGCCTTCATGACCTTGCTGGACACCTCGATCGTGAACGTGGCGCTGCCCTCGGTCGAACACGGACTGCGCGCCAGCACGGCCGAGCTGTCGTGGGTGATGTCCGGATACGCCCTCACCCTCGGTCTGGCCCTGGTCCCGGCAGGGCGGCTCGGTGACCTGCGCGGACGGCGCCAGACCTTCCTGGCCGGGCTCGCGCTGTTCACGCTGGCCTCGGCGGCCTGCGGGCTGTCCTCCGGCGCCGCCTGGCTGGTGCTGTTCCGGCTGGTCCAGGGAGCGTCGGCGGGCCTGATCGCGCCCCAGACCTCGGCGCTGATCCAGCAGATGTTCCAGGGCGCGGAGCGGGCCCGCGCGTTCGGCATGATGGGCAGCACCATCGGCATCTCCACGGCGGTCGGCCCGCTCGCGGGCGGCCTGCTGATCCAGACGGCCGGCGGCCCCGACGGCTGGCGCTGGGTGTTCTACGTCAACCTGCCCATCGGCGTGGCCGTCTTCTGCGCGGCGCTGCGGCTGCTGCCCCACTCCACCGGCGCACCGGGCAAGCGCGAGTGCTTCGACGTACCGGGCGTCCTGCTCCTCGGCTCCGGTGTACTCGCCCTGATGCTGCCGCTGGTGCAGGAACAGCAGTGGCACGGACGGCTGAAGTGGGCCCTGCTCCCCGTCAGTGCCGGGCTGCTGGCCGCGTTCTGGGCGTGGGAGCGGCGCCAGGGGCGGCGGGACCGGGCACCCCTGGTCGACCTGCGGCTCTTCTCGCTGCGCTCGTTCACGCTGGGCGCGCTGCTGAGTCTGGTCTACTTCGGCGGCTTCACTACGTTGTTCTTCGTCTACACGCTGTTCCTGCAGAACGGCCTGGGCTACGGCGCGCTGGCGGCGGGCCTGTCGTCCATGCCGTTCGCGGTGGGCTCGGCGGCCGGTGCCGCCGCGGGCGGCCGCCTGGTGGTGCGCTTCGGACGCAAACTGGTCATCGCCGGGCTGTGCACGGTGACGGCGGGGATGCTCGGGGCCGTCGCGGCCGTGCACTGGGTACCGGGGCGGGGCGTGGCCTGGGCCGCCGCGCTCCCGCTGCTCGTCGCCGGCATCGGCTCCGGCCTGACCATCTCCCCCAACACCACGCTCACCCTGTCCCTCGTACCCGTACGGCGGGGCGGAGCAGCGGGCGGGGTACTCCAGACCGCCCAGCGCATCGGCGCGGCGGCCGGCGTCGCCGTGGTGGGCTCGGTGTACTTCGCCCACCTGGCCAACCACGCCAACCCCGCCACCGCACTCCAGTACGGCCTGCTCACCTCGGTCGCCATCATCCTGCTGGCCCTCTGCCTCGCCTTCGCCGACCTGCGGGAACGCCGGGTCCATGCCCAGCCGGAGCAGAGGAGGGAAGCGGCGCGGCAGGAGGCGTGAGGGCAGCCGGGAGGGGCTGACCCGCGCGGGCCGCACGGCACAGGCTGTGTGGGCAGGTCGCAGAGCGCGGCTGCGGCTGCGGTTCTGCGTCGGCGGTATGGCATGGCCTGTGACGTCGAGGACAGTGGCCGCGGGTATCGGTCGCACGACGCCGGGTGGTGTGGCACGAGGCAGATGACCGGCGCGTTCGAAGCCGCCGACCCGGCCCTCACGACCTCCGGCGTGGCTTGCCCCGCTTGGGGGTCTGCTTGCCCCCCGCCGTGCGGGCGCGCTGGTTGCGGCCCGTCGGCTTCGGCGCCGGCTTCTGTCGGGTGCCTGTCGGCTCGGAGCGCTTGCGTTGCTGCTCGGCCGGAGGCTGCGTACGGCCCCGGGTGCTGTTGACGGTGCGGCCGCGGACGATGCCGATGAAGTCCTCCACCAGGTCGGTGGTGGCCTCCTCCGGCCAGGACAGGGCGACGCTCGACTGGGGGGCGTCGGTGACCGGGCGGTAGGTGAGGTCCTTGCGGTGGTGGAGGCGGGCCAGGGACTGCGGGACGATCAGGAGGCCGACGTTCGCGGCCACGAGCTCGATCGCGTCCTCCGTCGTCGCGGGGCGCTCGAAGGCGGGTTCGCCGGGCGGACTGTCCCAGTCGAAGACGTCGTCCAGGGGGTGGAGGAGCACCTCGTCGGCGAGGTCGTCCAGGGTCACCTCCTCCGCGGCCGTGATCAGGTGGTCCTTGGGGACGACGACCACCGTGGTCTCGGTATAGAGGGGGATCGCGCTGAAGAACGTACGGTCCACCGGGAGCCGTACGAGACCCGCGTCGGCCTCGCCCGCGCGCAGCACCTCGGGCGCCTCGGCTGCGGGGACCTGGTCAAGGGTGAGCGGGATGTCCGGCAGGCGCTCGTTCCAGATCCTCACCCATTTGGCGGGAGTCACTCCGGGTACGTACGCGAGCCGGAACGACGGTGATTCCTCCGAGCCTGTCACCAGGCCAGGTTACCGGCCGTGGCTCGCCCTCCGTGACCGGCCGTGGCCTGACCTCCGTCACCGGCCGTGGTCGGCGGCCCGGCACGCGGCCGATACCCTTGACCTCATGAGTTCGCAGCAGAGCACCCAGACGATGAAGCCCGCGACCGCGGCGAAGAAGCTGGGTGTGTACCTCCCCGCCACCCCCGCCTCGTTCCAGGAGGGCGTCGTCACGCGCGCCGAGCTGAACGAGCTGCAGGCGAACCCGCCGGAGTGGCTGAGCGAGCTGCGGCGCAACGGTCCCCACCCGCGTCCGGTGGTCGCCGCGAAGCTCGGCGTGTCCATCGCCGGCCTCGCGCGCGGCGGGGTCACCGAGCCCCTGACCACCGAGCAGATCGAGGCGCTCAAGCAGGAGCGGCCCGAGTGGCTGGAGAAGGAGCGCGCCACTCAGGCCGAGGTCCGCAAGGAGGCCGCGCGGATCAAGCAGCTGCAGGAGGAGAAGCAGCAGCGCGCCGCCGGCCGCTGAATCCTTCTCCGCCTCTCCGGAGCGGCTTTCCCGGAGTCGCCTTGACGGCACCGTTCTTCCAGAACCGTTTTTCCACAACGCCCTCCGGCCCCGGAGGGCGTTGTCAGTGGCCTGCCCTACAGTTCCCGACACTTGATCAACACGGGTGCGGGAGGCACGTATGGGGTGGGTGTCGGCAGGTGACTACGAGGTCGCCCTCGACGGCGGGAAGGTGGTGTGCCGCAACGCGTCCGGGCGGCGGCTGAAGTCGGTGCCGCCGAAGATCGCCGACGATCCCGCGGTCGTGGGCCTCAGGCAGCTCGTCGAGTGGCTGGAGCGGCACGAACGGCAGTGCCTGGCCACGGCCGAGCGGTGGATGGTCCGCTCGCTGCCGGTGCCGCTCGCCGTCGTCACGCGCGTGTGGCCCGACCCGGCGTGGCAGGCAGCGCTGCGCGACCTCGTGGTCACCGGTGCCGACGGGCAGGTCGCCGGCTTCCTGCGGGACGCGGATCCCGAGCGCGGCCTCGGCCTGGTCGACCTCGACGGCGACACCGTCCGCATCGCGCCCGACCTCGTCCGCATCCCGCACCCGGTCCTCCTCGAAGACCTGGAGGAGCTGCGGGAGTTCGCCGTCGAGCTGGGTGTCGAGCAGGGCGCGCAGCAGCTCTTCCGGGAGGTCTGGCACCGCCCGGCGGCGCTCGACGCCGAGGGGACGCAGGTCGAGGAGTACGCCGGCGGCTCGTTCAAGGAGCTGCGCTTCCTGCACGGCCGGGCCGCCCAGCTCGGCTACCGGGTGCGCGGAGGGTACGCCGTCTGTCCCGTCCTGGAGGACGGCCGGGGCGTCGAGGCCCGGGTGTGGGTCGGCGACTACGACGGCTACATGGAGACCGAGACCGGCCCGCTGGTCTGGTCCGACCCGGCCGGACGGGTGCTGAAGCTCGGTCAGGTCGGACCGGTCGCCTGGTCGGAGGGCATGCGCATGGCGGCCGCGCTGTATGCGGGGCGGGACATCGAGGACGAGGAGCGGGCGGCATGACGTACGACGAGACCACGGTGGCCGCTCTGCTGGACGCCGGCGCCGTCCTGCCCCCGGGCAGCACCGCGCGCGAGGACGCCGACAGCCTCACCGCCCGCACCTACACGCATCCCGCCCTCGACGGCCGGCAGGTGGTCCGGCTGGTGCCGGGCACGCTGGGCGAGGCGGAGGATCTGGCGCTGGAGTTCCTGGGCCTCGCCCGTGAGCCCGAGGCGCCCGAGGTGGGGCAGGTGCGCCGGGAGACACTGGGCTTCCCGGCCTGGGCACTGGTCAACGACCCGGCCAACGGGCATCACGCGCTCGCGCTGGTCAAGGACGTCGAGCGGCTGGCCCGGCAGGCCAAGTCCCGCCCGGGCGCGGCCAAGGAGGGTTTCGAGGCGCTCGGCGAGCGGCTGGGCCGGGCCGTGCCTCACTTCCTGCCGACGTTCTACGAACAGGCCGCGCGGGTCTTCCTGGAGCACGAGAACACCACGTACGCCGCCGCGTTCTTCGGCAAGGCCCGCGAGGCCGAGCGGGTGCACGCGCTCGTGGTGGACGAGGAACGGCAGCGCGCGGTCTTCCTGGAGTTCGCCTTCGCCGGTGCGCTGACCGTGAAGGCCCTCAAGGAGCATGTGCGGGACCTCGCCGGGCGGCTCGAACCGGCCGCGGCCTGGGCGCAGTTCCGGCAGCTGATCGTGGAGCGCTGCGCGGCCGGGATGCCGCCGTACGCCTCGCTGCCGCAGGACGCGCGGGGGCTGATCAAGGCGGCGGGCCTGCCCCGGGTCACCGAGGAGTGCGCGCTGGTCGCCGACCTGATCGCCTCCCCCGCCGCGGTCCGCGCGCCGCGCTCCTTCTGGACCGCCTACCGCTCCGTGCTGCCGGTCCTCGCCGAGGAACGGCCGGAGATCCGGCCCCGGTTGCTGGAGATCATGCCCGAAGGTCTGGGCCGGGACGCCGAGGACGAGGAGTTCTGGCTGACCCTGCTCGCGGAGACCGGGGCCGACCGGCTGCTGACGGAGGAGTCGGCGGCGGCCGGGCACGGCACCGATCCGGCGGACTGGCTCAGCCGCTGGGCGTCCTTCCGCAAGCACGGCGGCTCGTACTCCCGCCGCTGCCCGGCCACGCTCGCGCTGGTCGGGCGCATGGCTCCGCTGCTGCGGGCCGCCGGCCGTCCGGTGGACCTGTGCACCGGCCGCTGGCACGCCGGCGCCGATCTCGACCTGCTGGACCTGTGCGCGGCCGAGCGCGTCCCGCTGACGTTGCCGGGCGCGGACGTCCCCGTGTATCTGCCGCTGCCCGAGTGGCTGCTGGACACCCGCACCGGACGGCGTGACCTGGTGGCCGTCGCCGGCGACCCACGGCTGCGGCGCCTGCTGCACCAGGCCGTGGACAAGGTCGGCGGCCATCAGCGCAGCGAGGCGATGCTGAAGACGATCGCCGCCCATCCGGTCCTCTCCGAGGTGCTGCGTCAGTGGCTGGACGAGGCCGTCGGCGACTTCACGCGCGCGGCGGGTCTGCCGGGCGCTCGTGCGGCGCTGGACCGGCTGCGCCCCTTCCGGGTGATCGCCTCCGAGGTCGCGCCGGACGCGGTGGCCCGGGTGGCCGGCCGCGAGGTGGCCCCGCTGCTCGGCCGTACCGTGCGGGCGGGCATCCTCGACGAGCTGGGCTGGCCCGCCCTCGACGAGGCGCTGACGCTGCTCGACGGCCAGAGCAGGAAGGGTGAGGACCACTCGCTGACCGTGCACGAGGCCTGGCCCGCACTGATCCTCTGCCACGGGCGGAAGGCGGTCGTCGTCGGACCGGAGCGGATCCTGCTCGACCACGACCTGCGTCTGCCCCATGACCTGGACCGCTGGCAGCGCCCCCGCTTCCGGTACGTGGACGGGGAGCTGCTCGTGATGTGGCGGCACGGCGGCAAGCAGTACGGCTACTGGTCGGCGCGGCCCGCCGACGTGTTCGAACTCGGTGGCGAGCAGCTGCCCACCTGGTGGTCCGGCCAGGAGGCCGTCGTGCCGTCGATTCCGCTGGCCGGCGGCGGACGGGCCACCGGTGGCCGCACCCTGCACGCGGGTGACACGGATCTGCCGCCGTGCCGCGCGATCATCGGCGACGGCACCACCCTGTGGCGCCAGGGCCGGCAGGGCAGGCAGACGGTTTGGCTGGAGTACGACCCGGTCACCGGGACGCACGGCCGCGCGTCGCTGCCCGCGCTGCTGCGCTCGGCCGTCCGCGAGGACGCCGAACTGCTGCCCGGCGTGTGCGAGGTCCTGCCGCTGCAACCAGGCCTGGAGCACAGCCCGTTCGGCACCGACGGCACGGTGCTCGGGCGCTGGGTGCGCAAGGAGGGCGAGGGCGCCGAGAAGCGCCGTGCGGCCGGGACGCCGGACGGGCGGACCGTGTCGGTCGCGGTGGACCACGACGGCCCGGTGGGCGTTCCCTTCGGTGCGCTGCGGCTGCCCGGCGGCGCCGAGCCGGTCGTCGCCCAACTCGGCGGTTACAGGGCGCAGTTGGGTGGAACCATCGGCCTGTACGCGGGCGACGACACCTCGCTCACCGGCCTGCTGGGCCGGCTGACGCCGAACGACCGCGGCGGTGAGTACGCCGCCGGCACCCGGTTCGTGCCCCCGCTGCCCTTCTGGCACGCGCTGCGTCCGCGCGACGAACAGGGCTCGGCGGTGCTGCGCGCCCTGGCCGACGAGCAGGCCGCGGAGCTGCTGCGGCTCACGGCCGAGGCGCTGAAGCTCCGCCAGGAGGCGCTGAAGGCGGCCGGTTCGGACGAGACGGCCAAGGCCGCCGTGCCGACCGCGGACGCCGTTGCCCTGAAGGCCGTCGAGCAGGTCCTGCCGGACCTGACGGACGAACGGCTGCGCATCGGGGTCGCCACGCTCGTCAGGTCGGCGCTGCGCATCGCCGACTCGGCCACCACCTTCGCGACTCCGCCGAAGGAAAGGCCGGTGCAGGCACGCAACCGGACCGAGGGCATGTTCGCCGACCACAGCCCCGTGCACGGCGACGACCGCACCCTGTACGACGCCCTGTCCGGAGTCGTCGGGCTGCACGGCTGGTGGTACGGCGAGCGGTGGAGCGTGCTCCGCCAGATCCGCGCGGTGAACCACGTGCTGTCCGGCAAGCCCGCCGACGGCAAGCCGCTGCCCGGCCTGGCCCGCATCGGCGCCCTCACGGACGGCTGGACCAGCGAGGAGCACACCGTCCCGGCGATCGGCATGGTGTGGCCGCCGGTCCTGGGTGCGCTGCGGGCGCTGCTGTACCGGGCCGCCTCGCCCGTACTTACCGACGCCCAGCGAGAACCGCTGCTGTTGCTGGCCGAGACCCTGGCCGAGGGTCCGCTCGTCGAGGCCGGCGGCACACTGCGGGAGGTCGTGCTCAGCGAACCGCAGGAGCAGCAGCAGCGCTCCGGCCAGGTGCTGCGCCGGGCCGGCCGCACGGTGGTGATCCTCGGCTCCCACGGTGTCGACATGCAGCGGGAACGGGTCAAGTGGCTGGCGCTGGACCACGATCCGTCCGGGGCGTTCGGCGCGGTCGCGCACTTCACGCTGGAGCAGGAGACGCGGTACGCCCCGACGATCCCCGCCGAGGACCTGACCGCCGTCACCCGCCTGATCCGCGACAAGGGCGCCGCACCCTGGCAGAGCATCGCGCCCGAGGCGCTGGAGGCGGCGACCGGCGGCGCGCTGGGCCCGCTGCAGTCCACCGTGCTCCTCGCCGGGCTGCCGCAGCAGCCCCGCACCGAGGCCCTCGCCGCCATCGGACTCAAGCCCCGGCAGCGGGATTTCGGCGCCGCACTGCTGCACGGGCTGGGCATGGAACGGCGGTCGGCGCTGATCGGCGCGCTGCTGCCGGACGACCCGGCCGCCCTGTGGACGACCGGCCCCGACACGCAGGCCGCGGGACGGATGTGGGCCGACCGGTTCGGCTCGCTGGTCCGGTTGCCGGAGGACCTCAGCGCCGAACTGGCCGGCATGGGCGCCGGAGGCGCCGGGGACGTACTCAACCCGTCCCTCACACCGTGGCTGAGGCGCACCACGGTCCTGCGTCCGGACAAGGACGGCACCCTCGTCCCGGAGGACCCCCAGGCGATGCCGAGCAGCTACGCCCTGACGGGTGCCGTCGGCGCCCTCTCCGCACTGGCGTACGTCCTGCCGTACGGCCACCCGTTGCGTGCCGCCCTGCCGGAGGGCCTCGCGGCGGTGCGGCGCCGGATGTTGGACCCGGAGCTGATGCTCGGCCTGGACGTGGAGTTCACGGAGAAGGGCGGCTCCACCGCCGTGGAGCTGCGCAAGGTGTACGGACTGCCCGCCACGGGCGGTGCGGATGCCTACGGCACCACCCGGGTCGGGGAAGCGCTCGCACTGCGCCCCTCGTACCGCGACACCGAGACCGTCCTCGTCCGGCCGGCCGGGCTGACCGGGCCCGACGACGCCGTGTTCGGGCTGCTGGAAGGCCTGGTGGGTGCGCAGCGCGGCCACGGCCTGCGCATGCTCCGCACGCTTCTCGGCGAGGAGCTGGGTCGCGCGGTCGCGGCGGGCGCCGAGGGCCCCGCGGGTTACGCCCAGGACCCGACGGTCAGCGTGCCCGCGCTCGTCACCGAGGTTGCCGCCGCGCACGGGCTGGGCGAGGACGCGGCCGCGCTCTATCTCCAGTTGCTGGCCCTGCCCGATCCGACGGACCGCAACTGCGCCCGCTGGACCGGCTGGAAGCCCGCACGCCTGAAGAAGGCCCGTGCCGAACTGGCCGCGACGGACCTGGTGGTGGAGGCCAAACGGCCGCGCGCCGGGCGGACCCTGTTCCTGCCGGGCGGCTGGCGCGACCTGAAGTCGCCCGCGCTGCCGGTGGAGACCTGGAAGGAGGGTCTGTACCCGATTCCGGGCCATCAGCGCGCGATACCGCCGGTCCCGGTGCCGGAGCTGTTCACGCGCGCCTGGACCCGCGTCCGCGCGGGCGACGCCCCGGCGTACGAACAGCTGACCACCCGCGCGAACGGGCGGGGGCGGCGGCGATGACGTCCAGTGCGACGGATTCCGCCGTGTCGGGCTCCGCCCTGATGGGCTCGGGCCTGACCGGCTCTGCCGCGCCGGGCCACACCACACCGGGCTGGACCGCGCCGGGCTCCACCGCGCCGATCTCCACCGGATCGGGGTCCGTCGCGTCGGTGTCCGCCCCCCATTCCCCGGCCGCCGGGTGCCGCGTTCTCGCCGCGCCGTCCGGCCGCGTCTTCACTCCGACCCCTTCCCGCAGCACCTCGAAGGAATCCCGCCGATGACCACCGCCCTCGTGCCCGACGCGACCCGTCAGATCGTCCCGCCCGAGGACCGGTACGCCGTCGAACTGGCCTTCCTCACCGCACACGACTCCGGGCCGCGGCCGCCCGCCTGGCGGCTGACGCCCCGGGCCGTCGTCACCTTCGTCATGGGCAGCGGCGGCCGGGCGCTGCGGCTGCCCGAGGACGCGGAGGCGCCGGAGGGCGTGCCGCGCCGGCTGGAGATCACCGAAAAGTTCGTCGGCGACCGCGCGCTGGTCGAGCGGTGTGTCGTCACGCTGGCCGGCGAGCGGGGCCTGCTGCTCGTCGGCGAGCCAGGCACCGCCAAGTCCATGCTGTCGGAGCTGCTGTCGGCCGCCGTGTGCGGCACCAGCGGGCTGGTGGTGCAGGGAACGGCCGGTACGACCGAGGACCAGCTCAAGTACGGCTGGAACTACGCCCTGCTGCTGGCACAGGGGCCCAGCCGGCAGGCGCTCGTTCCGTCACCGGTGCTCACCGCGATGACCCGGGGTGCGATCGCCCGGGTCGAGGAGGTCACCCGCTGTCTGCCGGAAGTACAGGACTCCCTGGTGTCGTTGCTGTCGGAGCGACGCATCGCCGTACCCGAACTGGCGGGTGGCGAGGACGCGTTGGCACACGCGGCACCGGGCTTCAACCTCATCGCCACCGCCAACCTTCGGGACAAGGGCGTCTCGGAGATGTCGGCCGCGCTCAAGCGTCGCTTCAACTTCGAGACCGTCGGTCCCATTGCGGACCTCGACGCCGAGACGGCGCTGGTGCGCGGCCAGGCCCGGGCGTCGGTGGAACGGGCGGGCGCGCCGTTCCAGGTGGACGACGCCGTCCTGGAGGCCCTGGTCACCGTCTTCCGTGATCTGCGGGAGGGGCGGTCGGCGGAGGGCTGGGAGGTGGAACGGCCGTCCACGGTGATGAGCACCGCGGAGGCGGTGTCCGTGGCGGGCGCGTTGGGGCTGGCCGCAGCGTATTTCCCGGGCGACCGGGACGTGCTCGGGCTGCTGCCCGGCCATCTCCTCGGTGTCGTGCGCAAGGACGACCCGGCGGACGCGGCGCGGCTGCGCGGCTACTGGGACGGCCCGGTGCGGCGCCGTGCCGAACAGGGCTCGGCCACCTGGCGCACGCTGTGGGACCTGCGCACGGTCCTGGAGGGCTGACGGCCGTGTCCCCACTCTCTCCGCTCGACGCGTCGGCCGTGGCCGACCCTGCTCCCGACACGGGCTCCGCGGCTGTCACCGACTGCGGCGCCGGCTCAGCGGTTTTCGCCGATCCGGAGGCCGCCGTAGCCGCCCTGACCGACCCGGCGGTGCCCTACCTCATCGGGGTACGGCACCACGCGCCCTCCCTCGCCGCCGCCGTGCCGGCGCTGCTGGACGCGGCCCGACCGGAGGTGCTGCTGGTCGAGCTCCCCGCCGAGATGCAGGACTGGCTGCCCTGGCTGGCCCACGAGGACACCAGGGCTCCGGTCGCCCTCGCAGCCGCGCCCGGAAACGGGGCCGGGGGCCCGGCGTTCTATCCCTTCGCCGACTTCTCACCGGAACTGGCGGCCGTGCGCTGGGCGGCGCGGCACGGGGTACCGGTGATCGCGTGCGATCTGCCGCTGGCGGACCGGGCCTGGGCGGGGGTGCCCGGGCCGGACCGGGTCGCGGAAGCGGCGGAGTTGGACGCGGAGGCAGGGGCGACGGGAGCCGACGGGAAGGCCGGGGCACCCAGTGCCCCAGCCCCGCAGACCGACGGGAAGGCTGGGGGACCCAGCACCCCAGCCCCACAAACCGACCAGACCGCTGAAACACCCACCACCCCAGCCCCGCGCCCTGCCGAGTTGCGGGGCGCCCCCGGCGCCCCGGCGGCGAAGGCCTGCGCGACCGCCGTTGATTCCGCCGCAGCGGGACTCACCTCGACCCTGCGTTCTCGGCTCACCGGCCGCCCCGGTGACGACCTGTGGGACCGGCTCGTCGAGGCCGCCGCCCCCGGTTCCCCGCCGGAGGCGCTGCGGCGGGCCGCGCTGTTGACGGGATGGGCGCTGCGGCAGGAGGCGACGGCCTCGGGCGGGGTGCCGGAGCTGGACCTGTGGCGCGAGCGGTGGATGCGATCATGCCTCGCCGCGGCCACCGCGAAGGGCGAGCGCGCCGCCGTACTCGTGGGTGCCTTCCACGCCCCGGCGATCCTGGCCCCGCCCGGCGGCGCAGACACCGTCGCGGCGGTGCCGGCTCCCGCTGCCGAGAAGGCGCGGGGCCCTGCCGCGGCGTGGACGACCTCGCTCATCCACTACAGCTACGCCCTGCTCGACGAACGTTCGGGCTACCCGGCCGGCATCCGTGACCCGGAGTGGCAGCACCTGGTGCTGGACGCGGCCGGTGACCCCGTCGCGCTGGAGGACGCGTTGACGCGGGCCGCCGTACGGGTGTGCGCCGAGTTGCGGGCGCTGGGCCATCCGTCCGGACCCGCCGACGCACGGGAGATCGTGCGGCTGGCCGGTGATCTCGCCCGGCTGCGGGGGCTGCCCGCGGCGGGCCGGGGCGAGCTGGTCGAGGCGGTGCAGACGGTGCTGGCGCAGGGCGAGCCGTACGGGCGGGGGCGGGCCGTGGCCCGGGCGATGGGGAGGGTGCTCGTCGGGACGCGCACCGGCCGCCCGGCCCCGGACACACCGCGCTGCGGACTGGCACCGGCGGTCGAGGCGGAACTCGCCGAGCTGGGGCTGCCCGGCCCGGCGGACTCGGGTCAGGGTGCACGGGACCTGCGCCTGGACCCGCTCCGCTCGGAACTGGACCGCCGCCGTGAACTGCTGCTGCGCCGCCTGGCGGTGTGCGCGGTGCCGTACGGCGAGCCGAGGGCGGTCGTCGGCGCGGGCGGCGCCGACGCGCTCACCTCGCGCTGGGAAGTGCGCTGGACACCGGCCACCGCGGCCATGCTGACCGCGGCCGGCATGCGCGGAGTCACGCCGGCGCAGGCCGCCGAGGGCATGCTGAGGGAAGACCGACGCGCCGAACGGGACGAGGGCGGACCCACGGCGGAGCAGACCCTGAGCGGGCTGGAACAGGCGGCGCAGTGCGGCCTGCCCGGGCTCGCGGACGAGCGGCTGGCCGACACCGCCGAGGTGCTGGCGGCCTCCGGCACACTGCCCGAACTCCTGGCGGGACTCGCCCTGTTGGATCGCCTGCGGGCCGGGCACATCGCCGGACTCGGCGGCGACGAGGACCGTACGGCGCGGGCGGCGGCCGTCGCCGACCTGCTGACCGCCGCCGCGGTGCGCCAGGTCGACGGGCTCACCGGCTCCGAGGACCCGGCCGACGCACACGCTCTGCTGGAGCTCACCCACCGCGCCGACCTGTTGGGCGGCATCCGGCTCACGGATGCGCTGGCCCGGCTGGCGGCCGGCGGTTCGCCGCTGATGCGGGGCGCCGCCGGAGCCGTACGCGTGCTGCTGGGACAGCAGGAGGCCCTGGCGTTCGGCGACCGGGTCGCCTCCTGGGTGGACGGTGCCTGCGATGCCGGGTCCCGTACGGCGCTCACCGCCCGCCTGACCGGTCTGCTCACCGCGGCCGGGCCGCTGCTGGAGTCGGCGGCGCCCGCGCTGGAACCGCTGCTGCGCCGGATCGCGGAGCTGTCCGACCGGGACTTCCTCGACCGGCTGCCGGCACTGCGCGGCGGCTTCGACACACTCAGCCCGGCCGCCCGCGACCGGCTGCTGGATACCGTCGAGCAGCGTCTGGACGGAGAGCGCCCGGACGACACCGGCGGCGTGGATCCCGCGACCCTCGCCGTGTGGACCGGCGCCGACCTCGCGGCGCGCGAGGCCCTGGCCGCCTTGGGACTCCTCCCGTCTCAGCGGCCCACCGAGGCCACCGCCACGACGAAGGCCGAGGACGTCGCGACGTCCGTCCCCCTCGGCGCCGCCGACGAGGGCCACCGGCTCGCCCCGGCCGACCGATGGCGTCTGGTGCTGGGCCGCAGGAGCAGCCGGCTGTCCGGCCCGGCACAGCGCCTGGCGACGGCTCTGGACGAGTTGTACGGCAGTGGACACGGCGAGGGCAGCCGTGGAGATCTCTCGGGCCGGGGCGGCGCCGGGCCTGGTGGCGGGCGCGGGGCGCCGTATCCGGGGGTGCGGGAGTGGTCCGAGGAACTGGCGGCGCTGTTCGGCCCGGGTATCCGGGAGGAGGTGCTGGCGGCGGCTGCCGCGGCCGGCCGCCAGGATGTGTTCGCGGAGCTGGATCCGGACAGCGTACGGCCCTCCGTCGACCTGCTGCGCTCGGTGCTGCGGCACGCCGGCGGCCTGCCGGAGGCCCGGCTGGCCGCGCTGCGTCCGCTGGTCCGGCGCCTGGTGGACGCCCTGACCCGGCAGTTGGCGACCCGGCTGCGCCCCGCGCTGCACGGCACCGCCCTGCCCCGCCCCAGCCGGCGCCCCGGCGGCGGACTGGATCTGCCCCGCACCCTGCGGGCGAACCTGGCCACGGCTCGCCGGATGCCGGACGGCACGGTCCGGGTCGTTCCCGAGCGGCCCGTCTTCCGCAGTCGTGCCCGTCGGTCGGCCGACTGGCGGCTGATCCTGGTCACCGACGTGTCGGGGTCCATGGAGGCGTCCACAATCTGGGCGGCGCTCACCGCCTCGGTGCTAGCCGGGGTGCCCACCCTGTCCACGCACTTCATTGCCTTCTCCACCGAGGTGATCGATCTGACCGACCACGTCGAGGACCCGCTCTCCCTCCTCCTGGAGGTCAGGGTCGGCGGCGGCACCCATATCGCCGCCGGACTGCGGCACGCACGGGAGCTGGTCACCGTGCCCTCGCGCACGCTCGTCGTGGTCGTCAGCGACTTCGAGGAGGGCTACCCGGTCGGCGGGCTGCTCGCCGAGGTCCGCGCCCTGGTCGGAGCCGGCTGCCATGTGCTGGGCTGCGCGAGCCTCGACGACGCGGGCCGCCCCCGCTACTCCACCGGGGTGGCCGGGCAGTTGGTGTCCGCAGGCATGCCCGTGGCCGCTCTCAGTCCGCTCGAACTCGCCCGCTGGGTAGGGGAGAAGATCGCATGAGCCAGGGCATGGGGCAGGAACTGCCTCCGGTCGCACCGTCCGTGACCGCCGAACTCGTCGCGGCGCTGTCGCCCCGGCTGCGCAAGCGCCTCGACGCGGGCATCGCCAAGCTGGCCGACCGGCCCGCGTTCCGCGACGGCGACACGGTGCGCATCGCCCTCGACGACGACACCGACCTCGAACTGCACGCCCCGGACGGCGCGGTCACCGGCGCGGACGGCATCCGCTGCGGCTGTCTGCTGGCCCCGGACTGCCTCCACCGTGCGGCGGCCGCGTCGGCGGCTCCCGTCGCCGAGGAGACCAAGTCCGAAGAACCTGAGGGGAGTTCGCAGGAGACAACCGCCGCCGCTGAGGTGCCGGCCGAGCCGGAGTCGGCCGACGCCGAGCAGGTCTCCGCAGCTCTCGCGCTCCACGCCGCCGCGGCCGCCGCACTCGAAGCCGGTGCGGACGGGGCGGGCGCCGTGCTCCAGGCGGAGCTGCTGCGGGCCGCGCACACGGCGCGGCTCGCGGGCCTGCACCGGGCCGCCGCCTCGGCCGTCTCCGTGGTCACCGCGCTGCGCGCGGCCCGCGCGGCCGACCCGACATACCGCCTTGCGGACCTGGTCGACGGCCTGCGTGACGTCCTTTCCGTGGCCCACCGCGTCCCCCACGCCATCGGCGCCGAACTGGCCGCGCTGCGCGGCACCGCACGGCAGCCGTACCGCCCGGACGGCTCCCTGCGGCTGTACGGCCTGTTCTCCGAGCCGGTACTCACCGCGAGCGGCTACGCCGGCGCGGTCACCTGGACCGCGGACGCCCGGGGCGAGCTGTACCAGGTGTCCGATGTCGCTCCGGGCGGTGCCGGGCGTGCGGTGGGCGCGGCCGACCGGGCGGTCCGGCTCGGTGACACGGCCCTGACCCACCGGGAGCTGTCCCGTGCGGGCCTCGCGGTGTCGGGGGCCACGGTCTCCCCCACCGGCCGGCTCGGGGCGGGCGCCGGCGTGCGGGCGGTCGGCGCGTCCGGTGCCGGCTGGCGCGAGGAGCCGCTGGACCGGCTCTGGGCGGTCCCGGTGGCCGAGCAGCTCACCCGCGCGCTGAACGGCGGCCATGACCTGCTGTTCCTGGAGGTCACCCTGCTCGGTACGGCGGCGGAGGCGGCCGGCGACTGTCTGCTCGCCGGTTGCGGGGGCGTCGTACTGCGGCTGACCGCCGCCCACGACCATCCCGCGCTTGCGCACCGGGACAACCTGCGGCTGCTGGCCGCCGCCCGGGGCGCCACGCTCCGCGTCGTCTCCCGGCTCACCCCGGCCCCGCACCCCCGGGCCCGGCTCCTCGCCACCGAGCATCCGACGCAGTCCGGTACTCGGGTCGACGTCGGCCTGGACCGGCTGCAGCGCGCGGACCTGCCCTCGGCGCCGGCATCCCCCGTGCAGGCGGCGCCGGGTGCCGAGGAGGCTCCGGTCCATCTGCTGCGCCGCCGCGTCCAGCAGGCGGTCTCGGGCGGTCGGCGGGTGCTGTCCTTCCCCGGCGACGCGGCCGCCGACGCCCGGCGGCTGAGCCGGTCCGGGCTGGCCACCGCGGGCGGTCTGCTGGAGGAACTGCACGCGGCGGCGGCGGAGCGCTCCCGCGATGTGTTCGGCCGCCTGCTGCCGGCGGACCCGGACCGCTTCGCCCGCGCCTGGCTGGCGGCGGCCCGCTACACCGAGGAGATGGACCGCGCGCTCTGCCTGGCGGCCTGGGCGGAATAGCGCCAGAAGCCCCGGCCGGAGTGAGGGGACCTGGAATGGGGGGCGAAGGGGTACGACACCGGACGGGCCGCCGTTCCCCCGTGCCGGCGGCCCGCCGGACGTCCGTCCGCACAGGCCGGTGCCGCCGGGTTGCAGTGTGCGACAGCCGGGGGCCGCGGGGGTGGTGAGCTGTTGTCGTTTGGCTGCGGACGGGCGCGTTCTGGCGTGCGTGAGTGAGTGTCCGGGCTGGCACGGGCGTGGATACCCGGGATGGGAACGGAGGTTTCCATGTCGAATGGGTGACCTTGTTGTGTGCTGGTCGTTGAGTCGGTCAGTGGGTTCGTCGCTCATGGCGTACGGGGGTGAGGGGATGGGCGGGCTGCGGGAGTTGGCGGCGCCGTTCGTGGTGCCCGGCCCCTCGGCAGTCGCGGTCCGCGACCGGCTCAAGCACCTGTCGGCCGAGGACGAGAAGGTGCTCCGCCTCGTCGGCGACCTGCTCGGCAGGCTCGCGTCCCGTGACCTGAAGACGAGGTGTTCGGCCGGCCTGGAGCACGACAGTGAGCGGTGGGCCGAGCGCAGGCGCGCCCTCACGCAGGAGTCCTCCTCCCGGTGGGCCGGGTCGATCACGAAGGCCACCCACGATCAGTGGGCGCTCGCCCGGCGCAGCCGGCTCGCGCACGTCCGGAGTCCCGAAGCCGGCATCGGGACGATCACACACCGGCTGTCCCTGCCCTTGGGCGAGACGGGCACCAAACAGGCGCCGGGCGGCTACCGCGACAGGCAGGAATGGTTCGCCAAGTCCCGCCGCCTGCACGGCTCGAAGACCGGCTTGAGGCGGTGCGGGCGGACCGGCAGGCCGGGATGGTACGCGTGGTGCGCGGCGGCAAACGGCTGCTGAACACCCGCCACCACCTTCAGGACGCCCAGCTCGCCGAGCCACAGTGGCGACAGCGGTGGCAGGCCGAACGACTCCTCCAGGCCGACGGCGAGTCCGGCAAGCGGTTCGACAACGAGACCATCCGCGTCACCGAGACCGGCGAGGTCTCCCTCAAGCTCCCTGCCCCGCTGGCGCACCTGGCCAACGCCCCACACGGCCGGTACGTGCTCGCCGCCCGCGTGAGCTTCCCGCACCGGGGCGCGCAGTGGCGCGACCGTGTCACCGCCAACCGGGGGCCGTTGGTACCTGACCGCGTCGTGGACGATCCCACCGGTCAAGACCGTGCCGCTGGAGGCGGCCCGCGCGATGGGCCTGATCGGCGTGGACACCAACGCCGACCACCTCGCCGCCTGGCGCCTCGACGAACACGGCAACCCCACCGGCGAACCCCGACGCTTCTCCTACGACCTGACCGGCACAGCCCGGCACCGCGACGCGCAGGTCCGGCACGCTCTGAATCCGTCTGCTGCACTGGGCTCAGCGCTACGGCCTCGCGGTCGCAGTCGAGGACCTCGACTTCACCACGGAGAAGACCCGCGAGAAGCACGGCCGCCGCAAGAAGTTCCGCAAGCTCATCTCCGCCATGCCCGTCAGCAGGCTGCGGGCCCGCCTCGTGTCCATGGCGGCCGAACTCGGCATCCCCCTCGTCGCCGTGGACCCGGCCTACACCTCCAAGTGGGGCGCCATGCACTGGCAGAAACCCCTCACCACCAAACGCCGCAAGACCAAGAGCCTCGCCGCCGCACAGTGCTCGGCGTACCGCTCGCCGACAGCACCACCCCCGTCACCGGGTGCCTCGTCCACCGCGCCGGTACGGACTTCACCGACGACCATCTCGCCGTGGCGGAGCGAGCACAGCCGCTGCTGGCGGCCGTGGAGCGGCAGCGGCGGCTGCTGGAGGAGTGGCGGCGCGGGCTCGGCCCGGGCGCAGCGCCGGACGAACGGGCGGCGGACTGCGCGCTGACGCCGCGCGAGACGACCATCCTGCTGCTGCTCACCGACGCGCTCACCGCCGATGCCATCGGCCGTCGCCTCGGCATCTCCGTCCGCACGGTGCACAAGCACGTCGAGAACATCTACCGCAAGCTGGGCACCCGCGACCGTCTGGGCACAGTGCTGCGAGCCCAGCGACTCGGCCTGGTGCCATCGCCCGGCCCGTCCTGAGTCTGGGCTCGGCCTGTGCGATTCGTCACCGTGGAGCGATCCGCCGAAGCCGAGCTTTCCTGAAGGGTTATCAGCCGAGCCGGGAGCCGGCTGAGGGCTGGCTTTCCGTGCGTCCCCATGGGCGCCGACGCCCACCGCCGGCGCACCTTCCCCGCCGAGCGGACGCTTGTCGTCGCCGCGCGTACCGTCATCTCCACCGTGCGCGGACTGCAGGCAGTGCGCGTTCCTTCTCATCGCCGCTCTGCCTGTCTGCCGTCAACTCCTCGCAAGCGTCGACCGGTTCGTCGTAGAAGGATCTTCGCCGGGCGTCTCCCGGCTCGGCGGCAGTGACCAGGAGCTCCTGGCTGACGGTAAGCCAGGTAAGACCCGCAGAACCGCTCTGACTGCCCCTGTTTCAGCGGTGTGTTCCGTGTCACGCATTCCAAGTGCTGCCTAAGTTGTCTGCATCACAGCGGAAATGTCCATTTGGCGTCCATGCTCGAAACGGACACCGACTCCCTAAGTGGAGCCTATCTGCAACGTCTTGGGCACAAAGTCCCAAAGTGACTCATGACACAGCACTCGTGATATTCCCGCTTGTTCCTCCGGAAAGGTGCACCATCATGGCCGCTTACCTCTGTCCTCCTGCCGTGATACACGGCGAGCACGCCGTGAAGACCAGCGAGATCGTGGCGGAGGTGCGTGACCGGCATCCGCATGCGGCGTGGGCGCCGCGGATCGACGGCATCGCGGCCAGCACGGGCATCGAGACCCGCGGGTGGATGCTGCCGCTGGAAACCGCCGTCGCGCCCGGCAACGGCGGCGGCCTGGGGGCTGTCGGCATCGGGTCGGCCCAAGAGGCGCTGGCGCGCGACGGGTTCACCCAGCAGGACGTGGACCGCGTGATCGCCGCACTCGAGGCGATACCCGGGCCGCAGACCGTCCAGGAGCGCACCGCGCCGGCCTGGGAGGCCGTGCAGTCCTACGGCGAGCGTGCGGCGCGCGGGGCCCTGCAGATCGCCGGGCTGGACGCCGCGGGCATCGACTGCCTGATCACCAGTAACTCCACGACCCCGGCGCTGCCGGGTCTGGACATCGCCCTGGCCAACAAGCTTCCGCTCCGCAACGACGTGATGCTGCTGCCGGCCACGCAGTGGGCCTGTATCGCTGGGACCCGCTCCCTGGCGCTGGCGGCGGATCTCGTGGCCGCGGACCCCGACCGGGTGGTCCTGGTCGTGATCGCGGAGGCGCTGAGCACGACCTACCAGCCCGCGGACGACACTCTCGAGTCCCTGATCGTCCGGTTGCTGTTCGCGGACACCGCGGTCGCCGCGGTGGTCACGGGCCGCCCGCGGCGCGAGTCGGTGCTGCGGCTGGACTCCGCCTGGCACCACACCCTGCCCGGCACCCAGGACCTGCACCGCCTGGAGACGAGGGCGGACGGCACCCACTTCGTGATGGACCGGCGCGGGCCGCGCGCCGTACAGGAGACGGTCACCGCGATGTGGGAGTGGCTGCGCGTCCGTTACCAGGACGACCCCGACTCCTGGCACCCCGATGTGCTGCTGGCGCACCCCGGCGGGACCCGGGTGCTGGAGTACATGGAGCAGACGATGCCCGAGGCGTGGCCGTCGGGGCTGCTGGACTACAGCCGGGACAGCTACACCACCGGCAACCGTGGAGGCGCCGCCGTGTTCGACATCCTGCGGCGGGCGCACGACGCCGGGCAGAAGTCGGGCAGTCGCGCCGTCCTGTACGCGGCGGCACCGGGCCTCACCGCCACCGCCCTGGAAGGGGAGTGGCTGTAGTGCGAACCCGTGCCACCCGTACCGGCGAACGGGCCGTCCGCATCACCGGTCACGACCGGTACCGCTGAGGGCACCGTCCGTACCGTCGGTGGCGTCGGGTGAAGGGTGCGCCGCCCGTGCCCTCTCGCCGCGCTCCCGTACGCTGGCCGCGCCCCCGCCCCCAGCCGCGTCACCTCGCGACTTCCGCCCAGACCACCTTGCCGGTGTCCGTCCACCGCACCCCCCACCGGGTGGTGAGCCCGTGCACGATGTGCAGGCCACGACCGCCGTCGTCGAGGGGGCGGCCCCGCCGCAGACGTGGCCTGCCGTTGCCGGTGTCGCCCACCTCGCACAGCAGGCCGTGACCGGCCCTGATCAGCCGAACCGTGATGGGACCGGTGGCGAAGCGCACCGCGTTCGTGACCAGCTCGCTGACCAGCAGCAGCACGTTGTCCCGGGTGTCGTCCCTGGTGCGCCATTGCCGCAGCAGCGCGGAGACCTGCACGCGGGCACGGGCGGGGGCGTCGTCGCGGGCGGGCAGCCGCCAGGTCGCGGTGTCCCCCTTGCGGTAGCCGATCATCCGCGCGAGCAGCAGGGTCACGTCGTCGCGCTGGCGCACGGGTGCCAGCGCGGAGACGACGTGCCGTGCGGCCTGCTGCAGGGCGTCCCAGGGGTGCACCCTGGCCACGGCGTCCGCGAGCCTGCCGATGCCCTCGTCGATCGACACGGCCGGATCCTCCACCAGGCCGTCGGTGTAGAGGGCGAGCAGGGAGCCCGGGGGTGCGCCGAACGTGTGCACCTCGAACGGCTCCCGCAGCGCGAACTCGGCGCCCAGGCCGGGGTGAGGGCGGACCGCGAGCGGGCCCGCGCGCCCGTCCGGGGAGACCAGGACCGGGGGGAGGTGGCCGGCGCTGGACAGCGTCACGCGGTGGCTGACCGGGTCGTAGAGGGCGATGCAGCAGGTCGACCCGAGGGCGCTGTAGCCGGCCGCCAGCCCGGACTCCGAGTCGTCCAGCAACGTCACGGTCTCGTCCAGATGCTCCAGTACCTCGTCGGGCGCGAGCCCCGCCGACAGCAGCGCGCGGGCCTCCATGCTCAGCTGGCCCATGGTCGCCGCGGCTCCCAGGCCGTGCCCGACGACGTCACCGACCACCAGCGCGGTACGGCCGTCCGGCAGCGGAAAGCTGTTCACCCAGTCGCCGCCGACGCCCGCGCTGTCGGGCGTGGCGGGCTGGTAGATGCTGGCGATCTCTATGGTGTCGCCGCCGGTCCGGGGCAGCAGCCGACGCTGCAACGCCAGCACCTGCGTGTGCTCGCGCTGGTGCTGACGGGCCAGGTCGACGTGATGGGCGGTCCTGGCAACCAGTTCCTGCAGGTCGAACAGCTCGCTGTCGCGGAAGGGGCAGTCCGCCCGCCGCCATACCTCCGCCACGCCCAGCACGACGGGCGGTGCGCCGTCCAGGACCAGCGGTATGCACGCCACACCCGCCGACCGGTCGCCGGGCACCAGGGCACGCATCACTCGCGGACCGCCGAGTACCCGCTCGACCGCCTCCCGGTCGGGTATGACGATGGCCTGCGGGGCGTCGTCCCGCCGTACCGCCTGCGCCAGCAGGCGACTCGCGTCGCCGGGAAGATCGTCGCCCGGAGTCACGTAGCCCTCGGGCCACGCCCGGTCCGGCACCAGGGCAGCCCGCCGTAGCCGGATGCGCCCCTGTCCCTGTCCCTGCCCCTGCCCGGTGACTCCCTCGCCCGTCCACACGGCGAAGTCGAGGTCGACGGCGGCCACGTCTCCCCAAGCCAGCAGGGACTGCGCCAGCGACTGCGCGGTCTCGCCGATGTCCAGCGAGGTGCCGATCGCGGTCTCGGCGGCGTACAGGTGCAGCCTCCTGGCCATGGCGATCAGGGAGACGGTCAGGCCCTCCTGAGGCACCGCGGCGGGCAGGATGCTCAGCGAGACCACCAGCTCCGACCCGTCGCCGCGCCGCAGGCGCTGGATCCGGGCGACGTGCGCCTCACCGGTCTCCAGGACCTGCCGCAACCGCCGCGTGACCGTCGGTACGTCCCCGGGGGGGAGGAGATCGACGAAGGGACCCCCGGCAACGGCGTCCAGGCCCGCGAACACGGGGGCGGACAGATTGCAGCGGGTGATTCTCAGATCGCTGTCCAGGTTGACCACGCCGAGAATCTGTTCCTGACCGCCGGCTGCCGGGTCGAGTACAGCAGGGCGGGTGGTGCGGTCGCCCTGCGCGCCGGCAGGACCGGCGGCCGCTGCCGCTCCGCCGCGCGGGATGTAGCGCCCCAGGGCGCTGCTGACCAGGCCGAACGGCGACGAGGACGAGGGGGAGGGGGTAGAGTCCATGCGGCTCTCTCAGCAATCCCCGGCGCAGCGCCGAGGCCGTACTCGGACCCGTGCGGCGGGGCCCCGAGATCCCTGACCGCACACCCCATTGAATAACACCGGGGGTCGCTTCGCGCACATCGGCGGATCGCGCGGTGAACACGGAAAGTGAGCGAATGCCGCGGCCGGTGGGGCCGTGCTCACCTTGCCGGGGGCCGTCGCCCGCCAGAACGCGACGACCGCCGCAGGACCACCGGGCGCCGGCGCCGACGGCTCTGACGAGGTCCAGGCACGTGCTGCTGTGCCGGGCGATCGGTGCCATGACGCGGTGATCCACACTGACGCAGCCCCCGCACCGCCCCCCCGGCGCGTCCGCCTGACGCCCTGAGCGGTACTGAGGGCAGGGCGAGACGGTAACGGTGCGGACGTCCTGTGTTCCCGCCCGCTCGGAACGGAGACGCTGTCTTCATCCCGAAGACGCCGGTGCCCAGGGCGGAAAGGAAAGCATCGTGAAGATCATCGAGGACGGCCGCCAAGCCGCGATGGCAGACGAGTCGGGCTGCACGCCGGGTTCCTGGCAAAAAAGCGGTCGGTAGCTTACGTGGCGCCACTCACCATCGTCCCCGGTTCCTCCACCGATCTCTCTCCCGACGCCGCGACCACTCTTACTGACTTCGGCGTTTTGAGGTGGTTGGCTGGTTCATGCGGCTGACTGATGGTCACCTGCGCGGTGCGTCGTTGCTCTGCGCTATGCGGATGGGGGCGGGCTGAGGCGAAGGGCCGTCCGCGCCGCGAAGCGGTGCGGTTGGAGGCCGCTGGGCTGTTCGCCGAGGGACTCACCTCGCCGGAGGCGTCGGCTGCGGGTGAGCCCGAAGTCGGCGTACCAGTGACAGAAGGCTATGTCTCATGCGGGCGGCCCGATCCCAGCCAGTACGAGGCGCTCGCTCGGCCGATGGTGCAACTGCACGTACGCGGGTCACGCTGGCAGCGTCATTTTCAGGCTGCCGGTCCCGGGGGCCGTTGGCCGCTTGAACTGCTGGCGGGGGAGGACGTGTCCAGCGTAAGGGTTTGCTGGCGGTGGGTGAGCATCTGATAGCCGACCAGAACCATCAGTACGGCAAGCAGAGCGGCGGAGGTGATGGTGGTTCCCACCCCGAGTCCACCCTGGGCTACGGGCTTCTCCACTGTGTTCTCCGCGACTGCCCCGAGCGGGCGGGTGAGTACGTAGGCCGTCCAGAACAGCACGGTGCCGGAGATGGGCGTCAGATAGTGGGCGGCGAGGATCAGTAGCATCGCTGCGGACAGCACCAGAGCGCTGTCCCGGAAGCCCAGGCCGACGCTGTGGGACAGGAAATCGCCGCTGGAGGTTCCCAGCGTGTTGGACACCAGTGTCGCGGTCCAGTAAAGGATCTCACCTTGGGTGGTGGCGATCCGTTCCACGTCCATGGTCTGCCCGGTCGCCCGCCAGCTGATCAGTACGATCACCAGGAGGCTGGTCAGCACGACCGCGCCGCCGGTATAGCCCAGCCCGACGGTGCGGTTCATGAAGTCCGAAGTTGCCGTGCCGACGATGCTGGTCATCAAGATCACCGACCAGAAGACCGCCGGCCGGAACCGGTCGGCTCTCAGCTGCATCATCAGCGTGAGTGCGAATGCCGCCAAGAAAATGATCACTGCGGCGGCGTAGCCGAGCTTCATCGGAGTGATCGCCACGAAGTTCGACACCGACTCGCCGAGCGTGGTTGCCACGATCTTGATCGCCCAGAACAATGCGCCAACCCTGGGCATCTTGCTCACGGGAATCCTGTTCATCAGTTTCTTCCCTTCCTGCCTCCGCGAAGTCGATCAGAGACAGTCTCGGGACATCGTGGCTCGAGCCCTGGAAGCAAGCGATCTTGTGCTGGCTGTGTCGCCCGTGGCCTGGGCCGATGCTGCCGGCGGTGCGTTACTGACTTCGGTGCTTCACGGGGATGGTGGTGGGAGGTCGAGGGAGAGTCCGGTCCCGGCGAGGAAGCCGTCGAGCACGTCGGGGCGGTACTGCAGCCGTTTGAGTCGGTTGCGTACGAGTGTGGCAAGGCGGTCGAGAGCGACGCTGGAGAGGTTCGCGAGGCTGCGTTTCACGTGGGCCCACAGGTACTCGACCGCGTTCTGTTCGGGCGCGTAGGCGTCGCGTAGACGGGCAGGATGAACACCGTCAGCCAGTCACGTGCGTCGATCAGGTCGCGCATGGCGTGGGACACGTGGGTGTTCAGCCGGTCCCATACGAGCACGATCGGCGCCTCGACCAGCTGATGCACCCCGTCGATGAGGCGGATGTAGTCGTCCTCGGACAGGCTGCGGCGCTCGCCCTTACGCCGGGTGTGCAGCCGCAGCCTTGTGACACAGCCGGGTCCGCGACCCCGGGCGCACCGCGATCAGCCCGGCGACCGGGACTCTCCCCGAGCGGCGGCCGGAGACCTTCACGACCGGGGTGATGCCGCGCCTGCCCCAGGTACGGCCCTTCGGCGGCCTGCGGGTGAACCCGGCTTCGTCCTCGAAGCAGAAGAAGCCGTTGCAGGCCGCCCGGGCGCTTTTACCTCCGCCCAGGTCGTCTCCTTCCACGCGGTGACGGCCTGCTCGTCACGTTCCGCGGCCCTGCGAGCGGGGACCTGCGGGGTGAACCCGAGGCGGCGCATGAGCCGGGTGGCCCCAGAGACGCTGTACGAGACGTGGAACTTCCTGCCGATCAGCGCCGCCACCCGCGCACCGGTCCAGACCTGGTCCTGGTCCCAGCCGTGCGCGGCCGGCCCCTCCTCCAGGTAGGAGGCCGGCTTCTCCAGGCACCGTGCCGAGAGCTTGCACCGCTGCCCGACCGGTCCGCGCGACGCCAGCGCCGCGGTCCCGCCGGCCCGCCAGGCCTTCTGCCACTGATACGCCGACTTCGGGCTCACCCGCAGCCGACGGGCAACCTCCCGCGAGGTGAGTCCCTCGGCGAACAGCCCAGCGGCCTCCAACCGCACCGCTTCGCGGCGCAGACGGCCCTTCGCCGTCAGCCCGCCCCGATCCGCATAGCGCATAGCGCATAACGTATAACGCAGAGCAACGACGGACCGTGCAGGTGACCATCAGTCAGCCGCATGAACCAGCCAACCACCTCAAAACGCCGAAGTCCGTATCGGTGCCCTCTGCCTCACCGCTGATGAGCTCGACGGCGACGGGACCACCGACCTCGTCGTCGACCGGCCCGACAGGCGTCTACGGACGACAGCTCACCACCCACTACGGCTCCCCCAGCTGTCTGGGCCATGGGCATGGTCATCGGCGGGACTTCGCCGCTAGAGTCTCGCCGGAGCAACTCTCCAGCCGAGGAAGCTTGGCCGCACCTGGCGGTTGGCATTGTCCACGCGACACAACGTCGAGGACCCTGGCCCAAGCCGCATGGCCCGTGTCCAAGATTCCGGGTCAAGCCGCGTACGCGATCTTCCAAACGAGTGCTCCAGGATCCGAGTGCGGCGACGCTTGACTGGGTCGTTGAAACTCCAGCCCAAAGCCGTTCCGCCATCCGCGAGAACCGCTCAGCGCTGGCTGTGAACCGACGTCCACGCTGGATTCCGGCCGCGCAGCTCAGGCGCTGGCTGGGACAGACCGGACTCATCGCCCATAGAATGACATTTGAGGTGGTCGCGCTCGCGGACCCTGGGGAGCGCGTATGTCGCTGGACATCGATTTCATGGCCTTCTGTGACGCCGCGCCGAGCCCTTACCTGGTGCTGGACAAGGATCTGGTGATCCGCTATATCAACCCGGCATATCTACAGATCACCGGGCGAACCAGGGAAGAGCTGACCGGGAAGTACTTCTTCGACGCTCTACCGGAAAACCCCGGCGCCTCCGAGGACGACGCAAAATGCATAAAGGCATCATTGCTGGAGGTCCTGAACACCGGGAAGTCGGGCACCCTGACGCTGCAGCGGTACGACATACCCGCCCCCGACCAGCCGGGCAGGTTCGAGGAGCGGTGGTGGTCCGAGGTCCACACCCCGATTCCCGGGCCGGACGGCCACGTGAAGTGGATCGTCCAACGGGCCGACGACGTCACCGCCTTCGTCCACGCACGCGGGGCACGTCAGGTCACCGAGCGCGACAAAGGCATAGCAGCCGAGCTCTACGTGAGGGCGCGCGAGCTGCACCGGCTGAACCAGGAACTGCGCCAAGCCCACGCCCGCGAACGCCAGGTCGCCGTCACCTTGCAGGAAGCCATGCTCGACGACCCCGACCTGCTCCGCTACGACAACATCGCCGTGCGGTACCTGCCCGCGGCCACATCACTCAACGTATGCGGCGACTGGTACGACATCGTCGACCTGCCACCCGACCGCTACTCGGTGGCCGTGGGAGACGTCGTCGGCCATGGCCTGCACGCCGCGGCCGTCATGGGCATGCTCCGCAGCGCCCTGAGCGCAGCCATCCGGGCCCTCCCCAGCCCCGCCCAGGCCCTGGAAATCCTCGGCCTGTACGCCCGCTCCATGGAAGGCGCGACGGCCGCAACCGCGGTAAAGGTACTCATCGACCCCCGCACCAGACTGATCATCTACAGCAACGCCGGGCACCCACCGCCCGTCCTGCTCCACCGCGATGGGACTTGCGAGCTATTGGACCAAGCCACCGATCCACCGCTCGGCGCCCGCCCGCATCATGTCCCCCGCCCTCAGGCCAGCATGTCCTACGCCCAGGGGGACACGCTCGTGCTCTACACCGACGGGCTCATCGAGCGCCGCGACGAGGACATCTACACCGGCCTGGCCCACCTGACCAAAGCCCTGGCTCAGGACACCGACCTTGCCCCTGGCCAGCTGGCCGACGCGCTGCTGGCCCGCCTGGGGGTCGCCAACGGCGCCAGCGACGACATAGCCTTGGTCGTCATCCGCCTATAACTTTGAGCGACGCAGCTCACGCGGTACGTCACCGGGCCGTGCCCCGTGCGTGCGCGATCGGACGGCGAGTCGTGGAGAGCAAGGGGGGCCGACGGCCCCGGACAGCAGTCTGACGGCAACGAACGGACGCCAGGGCACGCCGCGGAGTGTCCACGGGGTGTCGACGTCTGTCGTTGTCGGGCCGGATCGTGATGCTGGTCGTGCGATCAACTCGCCTGAAAAGCGGAAGGTCGCCGGTTCGACCCCGGCCCCAGTCACAACCGCCACGCGCAGTACGGAGCGTCTTCGCCTGCCGGGGCCGTGCGCGGCCCGAGTGTCACCGGTCCGGCGCGGGGGTGACGGTGAACAGGTCGCCGGGCCGGCAGTCGAGGGCTTCGCAGATCCGGGTGAGAGTGGAGAAGCGGATGGCCCTGGCGCGGTTGTTCTTGAGGATCGAGAGGTTCACGACCGTCACGCCCACGCGAGCGGCGAGGTCGGTCAGGGTCATCTCGCGTTCGGCGAGCAGCGCGTCGAGGTGGCAGACCACTCGGTGCGGTTCTTCTGCGGGATCGGGTGCCATGTCAGACGAGCCCCTCGACATCCCGGGCCAGCTCGCCGCCGCGGCGGAAGGCTTCCGCGAACGCCAGCACCAGGAGTGGCAGCAGGAGATTCCCGACCATCGAGCCGATGAGATTCAGTGGTGGGGCCATGACCGGGCTGTGCGGCCCGGCCAGACCCACGCGGCGAAGGACGAGGCTCGCGGCTGCCGAGGTCAGGACCCCGGGGACCACTCCGGCCACCCAGATCGCTCCGGCCAGGCCGGCGATCCGCCTGGGGTTGCCGGATTCGAAGGGCCGCCCGGCCGCGATCGACTGCAGGATCCGGTACAGCAGGAACGCACCGACGCCGACGCACACGGTGATTACCGCGGTGCCGCCGCGCGCCAGGATCTGCTCGGGCACGGTGGAGCCCCAGGATCTCAGTGTGACTGTGGGCAGGTCGGCGTCCAGCCACGTGGCGCCCCGGGCGCCCGGTACACCGAGACGCAGGGAGTGGCCGGTGGGGTCGGGATCGTACTGGCGTAGAGCGTGCTGTGTTTCGTGTCCTGCCACGCCTTCGGCCTGCGCCGCGGTGATGGCGTGGTCGGGCAGGGAGATCTCGAGGCGGTCCACTGCTCGGACTTGTACGATCACGCCGACGTCGGCGCCGGCCTGGGTGGCTCCGTTGATGTCGTAGACCATGCCGTACAGCGGGGCTGCGATCGCCAGGAGGAGCATCAGGACGGCGAGTTTGTTGGGGAGCCGCCACGCACGGGCGATCGGTTCGGCGGCGCCGGTCACAAGCGACTCCAAGGCATCCTCACATTCGAGAGCGTGTGCGTGTACGCAGGGCCGCACACCATCGAAAGTCGATGCTATTGATAGTCGATATGGTTACACAAGGGCGGGGGGCCGCGCCTCCCGCCGTACGGCGGGCCGCACGCGGCACCCAGGAAAGCCCCCTCGGGCGTGCAAGACCAAGTGCGCGGCTGGACCCAGGCGAAGCCGAGCAGCCAGGAGGCCGGCCGACCCACAGCGGCGGACAAGCGCGGACGACTGCGTACTATCGCCGCAGCTGAGAGGGGCAATCAGCCAAGGTAGAGCGTTCACCCAAGTTGCTGCGGGACGAAGAGGCCGCGGGTTCAACCCCGCCACCCGGTCGCGCGCCGGAACATGCCCCTCACGGGCCGATCCCGCACCGGCCGAGCGGCATTCGTCGCGGCCGGAATTCGACGTTACAGTTCCGGCACATGCATCAACTGAGGAAGCTCAAACGCACCTTCCGGTCGGGGTTGTCCATGTTGGTGTCCGCCAACCTCCGCTAAGACAACCCCGACGCTATAGATAGGCCTGCCGGAGCTCCAATGGGTGATCCATGGCGCGGTGCTGGACGGCCTGGTCGCCGCCACCGTGTTCACGATGGGCCGGCTGCTGCCGGCGCCTGACCGCCCCGCGTTCCGCACCGCTTCGCGCTCGTCGAGCTCCATCGCCCCCTGGGGCGGGCATCATCAGAGGGAGGGGAGACCGTCGACGAGGAGTGGCGATGAGGCTGTCGTTCCTTGAACCCCTCTACGCGGAGCCGGGCCCGTTCGCCTCCGTGTACCTGGACACCTCCCGAAACGTCGAGCATCCCGAGCGGGCGATCGCGCTGCGCTGGCGGCGGCTGCGCGAGAGTCTGACCCGTCAGGGCTCGGACCGGGCGCTGCTGAACGTACTGGAGGAGGTGGTCGGCGCCGACACAGAGGTGCCGGGGGTGCACGGTCAGGCCATCTTCGCCGCCCACGGCACGCTCGTCCTGGACGGGGAGCTGCCCAGGCCGCCCGAGCACGACTCCGCGCGCTACAGCACCCTGCCGGACGCGATGCCCCTGGTCACCCAGCACCTTCCGGAGATCCCCTACATGGCCGTAGTCGTCCACTACGGCGGCCTTCCGACCGCCGAGACCCACGGCTGGGTAACTCTGGAGGCGGAGACCGGCACCTGGCCCGCGTCGACCGTCACCCCGGGTGAGCGGCTGCACCGTAGGGTCGCGGTGGCGACCTGGCACCGCACCTCCCTCCGGCTCGGTCACCGACTGGACGAACGGGCGCGGCGCGCCCATGCCGACGCCGTCGTGGTGGGCGGGGACGAGTGGGCGTGCAACGTGCTGATCCGCCGCCTGCCGCACACCCTGCGGGACAAGGTCGTACGCGTGGGCGGCCGGACCCCCACCGACACCGGACGCGCCCTGTTGGAGCCGCAGCTCGACGGCGTCTTCCGCGGCCGCATGGCCGCGCACGACCGGGAACTCGTGGACACCTTCATCGGCCGGCGTGCTCTGGACGGACCCATGACGGACGGCCTGGCCGCCACCGTCGCCGCCCTCCAGCGCGGCCAGGTCGCGGCACTGCTGCTGAACCGACCGCCAGGGTCTTCGCTGCGGCTCTGGGCGGGCTCCCAGCCCACTCAGCTCGCCCTGACCGAGGCGGAGCTGATGTCCTTCGGCGTGCGGGCCCCGCGCGAGGAACGCGCGGACGAGGCCCTCGTCCGGGCCCTCGTCGGCACCGGTGCCGAGCTGGTCGTCGTACCGGAGAGCGAGCTGAGGCTGTACGAGGGCGTGGGCGCCCTGCTGCGGTACACCGACCCGGGGACCCCGTCCTGACGCCGACGCGCTGCACCTCCCGGATCGCGGGTCGCCCCTTGCGCCCGACCGCCCCGGATCGCGCCGCGCGCGGAACATGCCGACACTGAGCTGGAGCGGGAGCGCGGCGCATGAGCGGCGGATGGGGCACATGGACAGGAGCAGGAGCGTCGTGGAGGAGACGGACGTTTCGATCACCCCGCCCAAGACCTCGGCGGTAGGCGTGCCGGCGGGGGCCAACCGCTGCGGTACTCCCCGGAGCAGACGACGGTCCGCCGTACGGCGCTGACACTGCTCAACCTCAACCAGAGCAAGGACTTCGACTGCCCGGGCTGCGCCTGCCCGGAACCGGACCCCGCTCACCGGCACCGGTCACCAGCCAGTGCAGGAAGGTCGTCCCCGGTGCGTCCGGGTCCTCGCACAGGAGCACCAGCTCCGTGGCCTCGTGGAGCACCCCCGACCAGGTCGGGGGCGGTGAGATGTTCTCACCCTCCCCGCTGTACCGACGGCGGATCACCGTTTTGTCGTCGAACGCGGTGCTATTGAGTTCAATTCCGCTCATCCGCGCCGCCATACCCGCAACGACGGCACCGGCACCGGTCCACAACCCAAAACCCCCGCTCGGCCGGGCCCACCCGGGCCGCCTCCGGAAGCGGGGGTGGAAGATGGCAGTGTGCCGACAAGGATCCTGCTCGAGGCCCGCCCTGGCGCGGGCAAGACGACCGCCCTGCGTCGGCTCGCCGCGCTGCTGCCCACCCACGCGGCCACCGGCTTCACCACGGAGGAGATCCGGCAATCCGGCGCCCGCGTCGGTTTCGCCCTGGAGACCCTGGCAGGCCGACGGGAAGTGCTCGCCCATGTCGACCTGCCCGGCCCGCCACGGGTAGGGAAATACGGCGTCGACCCGAGCGTCATGGAACGACTGGCGCTGCCGTCGCTTCGGCCGGCAGCAACCGAGGAGGCAACAGGGCGGCTGGTGCTCATCGACGAGCTGGGGCGGATGGAACTGGCGTGCACGGCGTTCCGGGACGCGGTCGACGCACTGTTCGTCGCAGAGGTCGACGTCGTCGCCACGGTCCACACGCACCGCGATCCGTTCACCGACGCCCTCAAGCGGCGCGCCGACATCGAGGTCGTCCAGCTCACTCCGGCAAACCGGGACGTCCTGCCGGGGGAGCTCGCGGCCCGGCTGCAGCGGCCCCGGACGCACGGAGGGCCTCGCTCTCACGGATGAGAGACCGGCCTTCGGCCTGCTGAAAGCGGAGTCGGGGCGACAGGATGTGAAGGCGCCCGGTCGGTGCGACCGGCGGCGCGCAACCACCAAGTGTCAGTGCCTGCCCACCGAGTACGCGGCCGGCATCGCCTTCACCACCCGGTTCGGCGCCCGCCCCTCCCCGGCCGCCCTACTGTGCCGCCCGACACCCCCCGGAGGCATAGCGGGGTCGCGGGTACGTCGGTCAGTGCGACTGTGATCCGTGCGAGGAGGGTCTTCCCGGGTGCTCATTTCGCCGCTCCTTCTCGGGTGCGTCGCCACCAGGCCCGGAAGGACTCGCGGGGCGGTACGGGTGTGTCAAGGGTGTCCGACCAAAGGCTCAGGGGCCCGGCAGCCGCCCGATGGTGCCGCCCGCGCCGGAACACCAGACGGGCGTCGAGCGCGCCGGCCCGCTGTACGAGGGCGCGGCATCCGGACAGGACGGACCTCCTCGTCTCAGCGGTAGCCCGTGCCGGCGAACAGCGCCGCGCCGGCACCGCGGCGGCGCTCGCCCGCACCACCCCTGACGAGAGCCTGCACCTCCCGCTGCGCGCGTACATCGGATTCGCCCTCCAGCACAGCCACTTGATCGCTCTGCTCATCGGCGAGCTCAACCAGCTGCCGGAGAAGGAACGCAAGGCATCGAAGCAGGCACAGCGCGACTACCTCGCCCTCTGGCTCCGCGTCCTCGACGAGGTCAGGCCGGGCCTCGACACGGCGAGGCCAAGATCACCGTGTGCGCGGTCCTCACCGTGGTCGACAACGCGGTCCGCAACGGCCGCCCGGGCCAGCGCCCGGACCTCGCGGACCAGCTGGCGGAGATCGGCTCGGCACTGCTCCTGTCGCGCTGACCGCCGCTAGGTACGGCCGGATATCGCGCCTACAGCGCCGCTACCCGAGGAACGACAGCCGGACTTGACGCTCCGGATTATCCCTGTTCGTATCGACCAGGCAGACCGACTGCCAGGTGCCCAGCTCCAGGCGGCCGCCGATCACCGGGAGGGTCGCGTGGGGCGGGACGATGGCCGGGAGGACATGGTCTCGGCCGTGGCCGGGGCTGCCGTGGCGGTGCTGCCAGCGGTCGTCGGCCGGGAGCAGGGTGTGGAGGGCGGCGAGGAGGTCGTCGTCGCTGCCGGCGCCCGTTTCGATGACGGCGATTCCGGCCGTTGCGTGCGGGACGAAAATGCTGAGCAGGCCGTCGCGGCCGGCCGCCGCCTCGCGCAGGAAGTCCTCGCAGTCGGCGGTGAGATCGACGACGCGTTCCCGGGAGCCGGTGGAGACGTGCAGCATTCGGGTGGTGAAGGCATCTGGCATGCTCCCATCCTGGCCCATACGCCAGGTTTCGCATCGGGTGGCACTGGCACGCCCCGAGATGGCCCGTCCACAGGACAAGACGCCGTTGACCGTGACGCGGCCATCTGGCCACGTTCTGCCGCATGTTGCGTTCAGCCCTGCTCACCACGCGCGGTCACATCGACCTGCTGCGGGTGGCCTCCGCCGCGTGTCGCCGCGGCCGCTGACGCCCTTTCCCGTTTTCTCTCCGCTCTCGGGCTCCACTGAAGCCTGCGCTGCCGAGCCCTGCCTGTGACCGGCGCTGCTGTAGTCGGCGAGCATGACAATTCGCCGTACGCGCCGAGTCCCCATGTCCCCCCTGCTCTCCCCCTCCGTGGAGCAGTCATGAGCATCAGCCAGGCCCCACCCAGCTCTCCAGGGCCAGATATTTCCGGTATATCCAAGTTCCCCAGTCCCGGTGCGACGCATTCCGAACGCACCGCCCCGGAGCTCCAGCCCGTCGTCCCCGTCTCCTCCCGCCACCTCCGCGTCCCCCGCCGGCCGCGCCGTACGGCAGGCCCACTCCTGCTACTCGCCCTGTGGCAACTCCTCAGCACCACCGGCGCGTTGACTCCCGATGTGCTCGCCTCGCCGGGCCGGATCGCGCAGGTCGGCTGGGATCTGGTCAGTGACGGTTCGCCGCCATCGGCCATGGGAACCTCGCTCCGGCGTGTCGCGTTCGGGCTGGTGTTCGGGACCGCGATCGGCACCGGACTCACCCTGGTCTCGGGGCTGTTCCGGATCGGTGAGGACCTGGTGGACGCGCCGGTGCAGATGCTGCGCACGGTGACGTTCGTCGGTCTCATCCCTCTGTTCATCATCTGGTTCGGGATCGGCGAGGCCCCGAAGATCGCCATCATCACGGTCGGAGTGACCCCCATCTCAACGTGTACGCCGGGATCCGCGGCGTCGACTCCTCACTCATCAAGGCCGGTGAGTCATTGGGGCTCTTCCGGTGGGGTCTGGTGCGCCATGTCGTGCTGCCGGGCGCACTGCCCGGCGCACTCACCGGGCTGCGCTACTCGCTCGGCATCGCCTGGCTCGCGCTGGTCTTCGCCGAACAGGTCAACGCCGACGCCGGCATCGGCTTTCTGATGGTGCAGGCGCGGGACTTCCTGCGGACCGACGTGACCGTGGTCTGCCTGATCGTCTACGCCTTCCTCGGCCTCCTCGCCGACTTCGTCGTCCGCTCCCTCGAAAGGCTGCTGCCGCAATGGCGACCGACGTTCACCGGCCGGTGACCGCCGAACCGGCCCCGGCCGTGCACGTCGAGGGGCTGATCCGCTCCTTCGACGGACATGCCGTCATCGGCGACCTCCGACTCGACATCGCTCGCGACGAGTTCGTCGCCCTGCTCGGCCGCAGTGGCTGCGGCAAGTCGACGCTGCTGCGCATCCTCGCGGGGCTCGACCGCGACATCCAGGGCACCGCGCTGGTCCCGCGCCGCAGGGTCGTCGCCTTCCAGGCGCCCCGGCTCATGCCCTGGAAGAGGGTCTGGCGCAACGTTCTGCTCGGCCTGCGCGACAAGCCCGAACGGGCCGTGGCCGAGCGCGCGTTGGACGAGGTCGGTCTCGGCCACCGGATCGACGCCTGGCCGAAGACCCTCTCCGGTGGCGAGGCGCAGCGCGCCGCCCTCGCCCGTGCCTTGGTTCGCGAACCCGATCTGCTGCTGCTCGATGAGCCGTTCGGCGCGCTGGACGCGCTGACCCGGATCAAGGCGCAGCGTCTGGTCGGGGAGGTGTGGCAGGGCCGTGGCTGCGCCGTGCTTCTGGTCACGCAGGACGTCGAGGAGGCGGTGCTGCTGGCCGACCGCGTCCTGGTGATGGGCGACGGCCGCATCGCCCACGAGCAGCGTATCGGCCTCGACCGGCCGCGCGAGATCACCGATCCCCGCTTCGCCGAGCTCCGCGCCGGCCTGCGGCAACGACTCGGCGTCAGCACCGCCGCCGAAGCCGCCTGAAAACGCCTCGGCATGCGGATGTGTATCTGACCTGGGGCGAACCACCGGCCCAGGTGCAGGAGTAGATCGACTGGATCCGGTCGCTGGCCGAGCGCGAGGGCCACACAATCCGCTTCGGGATCCGGCTGCACACGATCTCCCGGGACACCTCGGCCGAGGCCTGGGCGACGGCGGACCGGCTGCTCGACGACCGCGATGCCGGCACGATCGCCGCCGCGCAGGCCGCGCTCGGGCGCAGCGAGTCGGTGGGGCAGCGGCGGATGCTGGAACTGCACGTCGGTTCCCAGGACCGGCTGGAGATCCACCCCACCCTGTGGGCGGTCGTCGGTCTGGTCCGGGGTGGCGCGGGCACCGCGCTGGGCGGCAGTCACTCCGAGGTCGCCGACCGCATCGAGGAGTACCACGCCCTCGGCGTCGAGCACTTCGCGCTCTCCGGATACCCGCATCTGGAGGAGGCGTACGGGCTCGGAGAGGGCGTCATCCCGGAGTTGTCGGCACGCGGCCTGCTGGACCGTACGGCGGCCCCTGCCGCCGGGGGCGGGTCGCCACCGCTGGTGTCCGGCGGACGCTGAGCGGGGGTGCCATTGCTGCTGGACCTTCCTGGCTGTCTCCACTCGGGGGACCCGGCACATTTGTCTCGCGATGTTGTCCTTTGAGGTCGGCCATTGCTGTCTGTCGGGTCCCCTCCGCGCTTGGCGAGGATAGGCACGCGGACCACGGCCCCAAGAAGGCAGCGGTTACGTGGAGTTGGCAGTGGAGTCGGTCGTCGGCCCGAGCGGATCGACACGATCCGCTCGGGCCGCGGCAGAGGTCGGTACATGGACGAACGGAGAAGTGGCTCGGGGGCGTGCGTGGCCGTGCCCGGCGAGCCCGTCCAGCTGCCGCGCGCGGGAAGCCCTGAGGTGCCCATATCTCCCCGCCACTGGACGCCGGCGGGGAATCACAGGTGGTCGTTGACACAGGACGTGCCGGATGACATCGACAGAAGTGCCAAGGACTCGGGCTGCGTGCTGGACGGGTCGCTCGCGCTGACGGGCGAGGCGCTGCAGATGTGAGATGTCGACCTGGTCCGGGTCAGGGCCCGGGAGGGCAAGATCGCCCAGAAGGGCCTTGGGCGGCTGCCAGGTGACGGGCTCATCGCGGATGTGCCGGGCGGCGAGGAACGTGCCCGGATGCCGCACCCTGCTCGAAACCAAGGGCAGAAGCGGAAACCGTTCCGAGGATCCGTCCAAAAAGATCCCGAGCACCCCGAGCGCCCCCGCGGTCGAGGTGCTCGCGCGTATAAGGCAGCCAGACGCCCGGGAGCGCACATGGGCGCCGTGATACACCTCACCCATGTAGTTTATTGTTCAACCTCTTGCGCAGAAATATCTGAGTTGGAAGATTGATTGATATGGGCGTCCCACCCGGGGACGGACCCCGTCCTCACGAGACACCCGAGGAGGCCGCAATGCCGGCATCCAAGAACCGACAGCAGGGACTGCTCGCGCGGGTCGGCCGCCTCTTCGGCCGGCCCTCCGGCAGGCACGCAGGACGCGTGTCCCTGCTCCTTTCAGAACAAGAGGAACCCATCATGTTCAACATCGCCAATGTCAAGGCCGCTCCCAGCCCGGACCTGCTGACTCCCGACAACTCGGTGATGCTGTTCGTCGACCACCAGCCGCAGATGTTCTTCGGGACCGGCAGCGGCGACCGCACTGCGATCATCAATGCCACCGTGGGCCTCGCGAAGGCGGCCAAGGCGTTCAACGTGCCGACGGTGCTGACCACCGTGGCCGCCGAGTCCTTCTCCGGCCCGCTCCTGCCCCAGCTGGCCGAGGTCTTCCCCGGTCAGGAGGTCATCGACCGCACCACGATGAACGCCTGGGAGGACAACGCGGTCGTCGAGGCGATCAAGGCCACCGGCCGCAGGAAGATCATCATCTCCGGGCTGTGGACCGAGGTCTGCATCGTCCTTCCGGTCCTGTCCGCGCTGGGCCAGGGCTATGAGGTGTACGTGGTGGCCGACGCGTCCGGCGGTGTCACCCCGGAGGCTCACGAGCACGCCGTGCAGCGGATGGTCAATGCCGGCGCGGTGCCGGTGACCTGGATCCAGGTCCTGCTGGAGCTGCAGCGCGACTGGGCCCGTGGCGAGACGTACCTCCCCGTGATGGACATCGTCAAGGAGCACGGCGGCGCCTACGGCCTCGGCGTCGTCTACGCCCAGTCCGTCATCGGCGCCCACGCCGCAGGCTGATTCACCGGCCCGCCGGCCCGAGGGCACCCTACCCCTGGGCCGGCGCCGGCCCCGCAGTCCAAGACCTCGAAGTACACGCCGTCCGGGGATTCGGCGGCGCAGAGGTCATCTCGCGCCCCAGGAGCAGCGGGCCTGCCACCGAGCGGCCGGCCCCATAGAGGGTCACGACCACGTGCGCGAGCAATCCGAACCCGGCATGGGCCGTGACCCAAGGAAACGACAGTGAACCTCAATCATTCCTCGGCGCCCGGCGCGTCGGGCGGTCGTGAGCCGCTGCTGCCGGCCCTGATGACCGTGACGGCGGTGAGCGGCCTCATCGACGCGGTCAGCTATCTGGGCCTGGGCCATGTCTTCACCGCGAACATGACCGGCAACGTGGTCATCATCGGCTTCGCCGCCGCCGGCGTCCCCGGCTTCACGGTGCTCGGCTCGCTGGTGTCGCTTGCCGCCTTCCTTCTCGGAGCCGGGGCGGCCGGCCGTCTGGGAACCGTGCTGGGCCACCGCACTTCGGCGAGCCGGCTGCGCTGCGTCCTGCTGCTGGAAACAGTGCTGCTGGCCACGGCCACCACGGTCGCCTTCGTCTCGAGCCATGCGGTCCATGCCCTGATCGCCCTGATCGCTCTGGCCATGGGCCTGCGCAACGGGACGGTCCGCAAACTCGCCGTTCCGGATGTGACCACGACGGTGCTGACCCTGACTCTGACCGGACTGGCATCCGACTCGACTCCGGCAGGCGGTACCAATCCGCGTGCCGGCCGTCGGCTGGCCTCGGTGCTGGCGATGCTGGCAGGCGCGTTCGGCGGTGCCCTGCTCGTGCAGCACACGGGGCTCGGCTGGCCTCTGCTGGCGAGCACATTCGGTACCGCTGCCGCCGTCCTGGCCGTGCCGCGCGCCTCATCCGCCGGCTGACTCGGGCCCACCGGTCAGTCCCACCTCACTGCGGCCCGACCGGCCGCTTCACCCCCCACACCCCTAACTTGCTCACAGGAGATGATTTCCATGGCCACTATGCCTGTGGCTGGCCTCCCCCCGGTCAGCGACGACCACGTCGCCGACCTCGTGGTCCGCAACGCCAAGCTCTACACCGGCGACCCGGTACACCCCCAGGCCAGCGCCGTCGCCATCAAGGACGGCAAGGTCACCGTGGTCGGTGACGACTCCGACGTCGCCCCGCTGATCAGCGCCCGGACCCGGGTGGTCGACGCACTGGGCCGCCGGGTCATCCCCGGCCTGAACGACTCCCACCTGCACGTCATCCGCGGCGGGTTGAACTACGTCCTGGAACTGCGCTGGGACGGTGTCCCCACGTTGCGCCAGGGCCTGGCCATGCTCCGTGAGCAGGCCGCCCGTACCCCCAAGGGCCAGTGGGTCCGCGTCGTCGGCGGCTTCTCCGCCGACCAGTTCGCCGAGAAGCGACTGCCGACCGTCTCCGAACTCAACGCCGCGGCCCCCGACACCCCCGTGTTCGTGCTGAACCTCTACCAGTCGGCGATCATGAACCGGGCCGCGGTCCAGGCGGCCGGCTTCACCAAGGACACCCCCGACCCCCGCGGCGGGCAGATCGTCCGCGGCCCAGGCGGTGAGCCCACCGGCATGCTGCTGGCCGCCCCCGGCGCCCTGATCCTGTACTCGACGTTGGCGAAGGCCCCCACCCTTATGGGCGAGGACCTCAAGACCTCCACCCGTCACTACCTGCGCGAGCTCAACCGCTTCGGTCTGACCTCCGCCATCGACGCGGCTGGCGGCTTCCAGAACTTCCCCGACAACTACGGCACCGTCATCGACCTGGCCAATGAAGGCCAGCTGTCCCTGCGCATCGCCTACCACCTCTTCCCCCAGACCGGCGGACAGGAAATCGCCGACCTCAAGCGCTGGATCGAGATGGTCCGCCCCGGCGACGGCGACGAATGGCTGCGCCTCAACGGCGCGGGCGAGAACCTGACCTGGGCCGCCGCCGACTTCGAGAACTTCACCCAGCCCCGACCCGAACTCGGCCCCTACGAAGCAGAGTTCGAGCAGGCCGTACGGCTGCTGATGGAGAACGGCTGGGGCTTCCGCCTGCACGCCACCTACGACGAGACCATCCGCCGCGACCTCGCCGTCTTCGAGAAGCTCGCCGCCGACGGCCTCTTCCCTGCCGGCAACCGCTGGCTGTTCGACCACGCCGAGACCGTCTCCCGCGACAGCCTGGACCGCATCGCCGCCCTCGGCGGCGCCGTGTCCGTGCAGAACCGCATGTCCTTCCAGGGCGAGGCATTCGTCCGCCGCTACGGCGCCAGCGCCGCAGCCGAGGCACCGCCGATCCGCGCCATGCTGGAGCGCGGCCTGACCGTCGGCGCCGGCACGGACGCCACCCGGGTGTCCTCCTACAACCCCTGGGTCGCGCTGCACTGGCTGGTCTCCGGACGCACCGTCGGCGATCTGACGATCTACCCGCCGGAGAACCGCGTCAGCCGCGAGACCGCTCTGGAGATGTACACCCAGGCCGGCGCCAAGCTCACCGGAGAGCAGGACGTCAAGGGCGTCCTCGCCCCCGGCTACTACGGCGACCTGGCTGTCCTGTCCGACGACTTCTTCACCGTCCCCGAGCAGGACATCGCGCACATCGAGTCCCTCCTGACCGTCACCGGCGGCCGCATCGTGTACGCCACGGCCGAGTACGAGGGCCTGGACGAGGCGATACCGGCGATCAGCCCGGCCTGGAGCCCGGTGGCGCACTTCGGCGGCTACCAGGCCACCGTCAAGCCCAGCATCTCGGGCGCCCGCCAGGCCGAACTCCTCGGCCAGGCCGTCGCCGAGTCCGAACAGCACCGCCAGTGGCGCACAGCCCGCGGTTTCACCCCCGAAAGCGCACCCGAGATCTTCGACGCCTGCTTCGTGCTGTGACACACCCACAACTGACCGCTACCACACCATCCACCCACGCATGAGGAGAGTGAGATGAACACCGGACTGCTCATCCTGAGGCTGACCGTTGGCCTGCTGTTCGTCGGGCACGGGATCCAGAAGGTCAGCCACCGCCTCGGCGGGCGCGGGATCGAGGGTGGAGCGGCGGAGTTCCGGGCAGACGGGTTCCGCGGCGGTCGGCTCACCGCCGCCGCCGCGGGCCTCGGCCAGATCACCGCGGGTCTGCTGCTCTGCGCAGGAGCGCTCACCCCCCTGGCGGCCACCATTGCGGCGGGAGTCATGACGGTCGCGGCCACGGTGAAGTGGCGCAACGGGCTCTGGGTGCAACACGACGGCTACGAGTACCCGCTCGTCCTGATCATCCTGCCTGCCGTGCTGACACTCACCGGACCCGGCCGCTGGTCGGTCGACCAAGCCCTCGGGCTGCTTCCCTGGGCCCCCTGGTGGACAGCCGCGGCCGTCGGCCTCGGCGTGGTGAGCGGGCTGACGACCCGCGCCGTCCTCCACCGGCCGGACCGTCATCACTGAGCGATCAGGAACATCTGTGCCGCCAGGGCGTTGAGACTGATATGGAGAGAGAAACGAGGGGGCGGCGGAGGACGGTGTCACCGTCCCCCGCCGACAGTGGCGACGGCCGCGGCACCGGCGAGAGCATCGATCGTGAACTGCTCGACTGGTGGATGCTGGTGATGCAGGGCTTCTACGCCACACAGGACTCTCTCGCGACCGAGCTGGCCGAGCACTTCAACCTCGGCCCAGGCTCGGCCGAGGTGCTGGTGCGCTTGCTCGGTGCCCCCAGGCACCGCATGCCGATGACTCGCCTGGCGCAGGAAACACGGATGTCCAGCGGCGGGTTCACCAAGCTTGCCGACCGGCTCTGCGCGGCCGGTCTGACCCGGCGTGTGACCTGCGAGGACGACCGACGCCTCGTCTACCTGGAACTGACCGACCGGGGCAAGGACACAGCCCGGGCCGTGTCTCAGGCGGTGACGCGGGTCCTGCGCGCCCGAGCCCTCACCTCTCTCGGGCGCGACGGCTTGGGCAAGGTCGCGGATGCCATGCGCGCACTGCGCGACGCCGACGAGAATCCCGGGAAGTGACTGCCGCGCACTCGGGCGGTCGCGGTACGACGGCAGGCGCATCCCCGGCGGGAGCCGGGACCGCCATGCGGCGTCCTCGGTTTCGGAAGCGTCGCGCCGCTTCCCGTCGACGCCCTTCAGCGCATCTCCGCCGGCCCGCGCGTGTTCTCATTCCGACTCCGCACTGCCGCCGTCGTCCTGCGGGTCGACGGGCCCGACAAGTGCGTCGCTGATCTCGCGCAGCTGCTCCACCTGGGCAGGCGTGAGACGGTCGAGGAAGTGAGAGCGCACGCAGGCGAGTTGGAGGGGAGCCGCCGCTTGCAAGGCAGCTCTTCCCGCTCCGGTCAGCCTGGCCAGGACGATACGGCGGTCGACCGGATCGGGTACACGCTCCACCCAGCCGTGCTCCCGTGTGCGGTCCACCAGATGGGAGAGCCTGCTTGTCGATATCCCCATCCGCCGAGCCAACCGGGTCAGGCCCAGTTGGCCCTCGGGAGCTTCCGCCAGCCACGAGAGCATTTCATAGTGGATCTGCCACATGCCGCTCTCACGTCGGAATTCGTGCCCGACCTGTTCCGTGAGCCAACGTGCCGCACTGCTGAAGGCACGCACCGGTTGCTGCGCGTCGAGGGCGGCCGATTGATCTCTCTCCACAACGACTCCTTGAATTCTGCGATGCCGCACCGCTCTGCGTCCGCAGCTCGCAGTGGTCGCCCAATGCCGTGACAGGGTCAGCCGGTTGGTAATTCCGTGCCTGCCCGGCGCCCATGGGGGCGAGGTCGTCTCGGCAACACCTCAGTATAATTTAATTTTGAACCAAATGGGTAGTGTGGCAACCGGCACATCGCACAGACCGGACACCGAACGATCAACGGATCCGTGTCGTTCACGGCGGCGCGGCGGATTCCTCCTCATGGGCAAATCGGTATGCCACGGCGAGTACCCAGGGGACACCGAGGAGGACGACGAGGGCCAAGCCGAGAACGAGTGGTGCCGGGCGTACGGCACCGACGCCCACACACACGGCGGCCACGGCCACGCAGGTGCGGGCCAGTGGCCGGTAGAGCCCGCCCTCCAGGCGCGAGACGCGCAGGGAGGTCGCCAGCACCGTCGTCGTACAGAGCACGACGGCCGCGCCCCCGCAGAGCACCCAGGCCGTGGCAGCGGGGGTCCGGCTGTCATGGGCGTGCTCGACGAGGCCGACCATGGCGGCGCCCATGGCTGCTATCGCGGCCGTGAGCGGCAGATGCACCAGCATCCATTGCACGGTGCTCGCGCGTGCCGGCCGCGGCCGCCGGTGTCCGGCGAAGTCGAAGTACGTCCACCAGGCGCCGAAGCCGACCACGACGGCGACGAGCCCGACGGCGAGGGTGAGCGCGTTGGTCGACTCGTGGGCCAGTCCGTCGACGACTCCGGTCACGGTCTCGCCGAGCACGATGATGATGAACAGCCCGAACCGTTCGGTGAGCGCGTCGGTCACGCTGAGCGCGACCGCCTGTGCCGGGAAGGCCGTACCGAGCATGACCACGAACCCCGCCAGATAGGCGCCGCCCAGGAGGCCCCACGCCGGCATGCGGACGCCTGCGGGCAGGACGGCGCTCACGACCAGGACCACCGCGCAGACGGCCGTCCCCATGACGAACAGCCTGCTGGGACGGCGGAATTCGGGGCTGTCACCGCGTGAGGCAAGCAGCCACAGCACTGCCAGCACCGCGAACAGCACCCCGGCGTCCACCGCGAACGCGACTCCGCGGGCGCCGCCCGCCTCGGGAATGAACGCGCCCAGCGGGACGAGCACCAGGATCTGCAGCAGGAACATGCTCCGGCCGCGGGCATCCTCGTAGCCGTGCAGTTCGTGGTGGAGGCTGCCGTTGAACCAGGCGATCCACACCAGTGCGAACACCACGGCGAACTCCCCCAGCCCGCGCCAGGTCAGCTGCCCGGCCAAGTGGTGGGCGGCCTGGGCGACGAGGACGACCACCACCAGGTCGTAGAAGAGTTCGAGCGGGCCGACCACCCGCTCGCGCGGCGGCTCGCCATGGGGGCGTGGCGGCTGCCACAACCGGCTGCGCAGCCGGGCCCACTGTTCGTGTCGCGCGGTCATGCCGGCAGCCCAGGCGTCAGCGGACGAGGGCCTCGGACACGGCCCACAGCCGGGCGGCGTTCTGCCGGTCCAGGGCGTACGGTGCGACGCCGGCGACGGCACCGGCTCGTCCGGTGACCGGCTCGGCCTGCGCACAGTCCTCGAAGTAGCGGCCGGTGATGCCCTCCACCGTCGGTGAGGCGGCCAACAGCACCGAGGTGGCGGCGCCCTGCTCCACGGTCTTCTGTGGCGGCAGTGCGAGTTCGCCCGAGGCGATGAAGGCGGCCACCTGTTGCATGTCCATGTGCCGGGCCAGGGACGTGTCGGCGATGTTGCCCGGCATCAGCGCGTTGGCGGTGATGCCGTCGACGGCCCATCGCTCGGCGGCACCGACGGCGAACAGGGCGTTGGCGGTCTTCGACTGCCCGTAGGAGGTCCATGGGTCATACGGGCGGAAGCGGTAGTCCAGGTCGTCGAAGACGACCGGTGAGAAGAGGTGGCCGATGGAACTCACCGAGACGATCCGTGCGCCGTCCGCTGCCGCGAGCGCCGGGTGCAGGCCGACGGCGAGGGCGAAGTGGCCCAGGTGATTGACGGCGAACTGCAGTTCCTGGCCGTCCGGGGTGCGCATGAGTTCCGGCGGGGCCATCACACCGGCATTGTTGACCAGGATGTGCAAAGGGCCGTGCCAGGCGGCCACGAACGCAGCGACCGTCGACCGGTCCGCCAGGTCGAGCCGCCCGACCGTCAACTGCCCCGATGCGGGCGGCAGTTCGGCCTCCAAGCGTGCGGCCACGCGGACGCCCGCGCCGGTGTCCCGCACGGCCAGGGTGACGTCGGCGCCGGCCGCGGCGAGAGCCCGAGCCGTCTCCACCCCGATTCCGGAACTGGCTCCGGTCACGACGGCCCGGCGGCCGTGCAGGTCGACGCCGTCGATCACTTCGGCGGCGGTGGTGCTCGCCCCGAACGTGTGGTGTGTCTGAGGAACGGACATGAGGTGAATCTCCTGATGTGAGAACTGGGGGTTAGCGGGGAGACGGCGAGCCGCCGACGGGAGTCCACGTGTACGCATCGCCCGCCTGGGCGACACGACCGGACACGTCGTCCGTGAAGTGCCCCGCCGCGATCACGGTGTCCGGCCGCTTCAGCACGCGGTCGCGCTCCGTTCGAGCCTGGTCCGGATCGATGTCGGAGGAGAACGTCAGAGTGGGGGCGGTGATCTGCGCCGGAGAGCGAAGGATGTCTCCCACGATGCAGGCCGATTCGGTGCTGCCGCCCGACGGGTCGCGCACGACGATCGCCAGGTGTCCGGGGGTGTGACCGGGCGTGGCCTCGACGGTGACGCCGGGCGCGATCGTGTCACCGCTCCTGACGAACTCGACGACACCGTGGAGTGGCTTGAGCACTGCCTCTGCGTCCGGTCCGCCCATGGCCGCCGTCCTCGCCGACCAGTCCTGCCACTCGGTTTCCGACAGGAGATGGCGTGCCCGGGCGAAGGTGAGGCCGGTGGGCGCGTTCTGCGCGGGAGCGGCGCGACATCGCTCGTCCAGCCGACGTGATCGAGGTGCAGGCGGGTGTACACCACCGTGTCGATGTCGTCGGGGGACAGTCCTTCCCCGGCGAGGTTCTGGAGCAGCGCACAGCCCTTGAGATGAGCGATGCCCGGTACGTCCACGTCGATCTTCCCTACGGCCAGATCCACGAGGATCCTCTGGTCCCCGGCATGTATCAGGAAGGATCCGAACGACAGGATGAGCTGCTCGTCCTGGAGGTGGCCGGGGTGCGTCGTCCAGTCCACTCCGGGGAACAGGACGTCCGAATCGTGTGCGCCGAAACCCTCGGGGAGATAGGTGATCGTCGTTGCGACGATGGTGATCCGGGACCGTTTGGCCGGCTGAGGCATAGGGACGCCCTTCCGGGACGCTGGGGAGCGGGGGGTATGTGCGGGCTCTTCGGCTGCGCGTGGGGATGGTGTGGGGGTGTCGACGGTTCTCAGCCGTTGAGCGTCGCCATGAACTCGGGTGCGTAGCGGTCGCCGGTGACCACCCCATGGGGGGCGACCGCCTCGATCGCGGCGATGTCCTCGGCGGTGAGGGTCACTTCGGTCGCGGCGACGTTCTCCTCCAGGTAGCGGCGGCGCTTGGTGCCGGGGATGGCGACCGCGCCCTGGTGCTGGACCCAGGCGAGCGCCAGCTGGGACGGCGTGACGCCCTTGGCGGCGGCGATGCGGCGGACCTCGCGGACGACGTCGAGGTTGCGGTCGAAGTTCTCGCCCTGGAAGCGGGGGTCGGTACGGCGCCAGTCGTCCTCGGCGAAGTCGTCGGGGCCGGTGATGGCGCCGGACAGGAAGCCGCGCCCGAGCGGGGAGTAGGCCACCAGGCCGATGCCCAGTTCGCGCAGGGTGTCGAGCACCCCGTTGTGCTCGATTTCGCGCTCGAAGAGCGAGTACTCGGTCTGGACGGCGGTGAGCGGGTGCACGGCGTGGGCACGCCGGATCGTCGGGGCCGACGCCTCGCACACGCCGAGGTGACGGACCTTGCCCTCGGCGACCAGCTCGGCCAGCGCGCCGACGGTTTCCTCGATCGGCACGTTCGGGTCGATGCGATGCAGGTAGTAAAGGTCGACGTGGTCGGTGCCCAGGTGCCGCAGCGAGCGTTCGAGTGCCCGGCGTAGGTACTCGGGCCTGCCGTTGAGGCCGAGCACCGTGCCGTCGTCGGTGATCTCGACACCGGTCTTGGTGGCGACGACGGCCACATCCCGGCGCCCGGCCAGCGCCTTGCCGAGGAGCTGCTCGTTGACGAACGGGCCGTAGCTCTCGGCGGTGTCCAGCAGGGTGACGCCCAGCTCCAGCGCACGGTCGATGGTGGCCAGCGACTCGGCCTCGTCGGTGGCGCCGTAGAAGGCGCTCATACCCATGCAGCCGAGGCCCTGGGCGCCGACGACGAGCCCCTGGCTTCCCAGTGTTCGGTGTTCCATGAAGGGATTCCCATTCTGTAACTAACTGGATAGATACATGAACCGTAGCCCTCTCGGCCGCGAGTGTCAATAACTAGATAGTTACTTGCTAGGGTGGCGGACATGCCACGGGACTCCAGCGCCACCAAGGCCCGGCTGCTCGACGCCGCCTTCAACGAATTCGCCGCCTACGGCATCGCCGGGGCCCGAGTGGACCGGATCGCCGAGGCCGCGGGGGCGAACAAACGGCTGATCTACGCCTACTTCGGCAACAAGGAGCAGTTGTTCGACGAGGTGTTGCGACGGGCACTGATGGCGGGTGCCGAGTCCGTGCCGTTCGACGCCGAGGACCTGCCCGGATATGCGGGCGCGATCTTCGACCACCTCGTCGCCCGGCCGGACCTCATGCGCCTGCGTTTGTGGAAACTGCTGGAACGCCCCACCGCCACCGGACCCGAACGGGAGGCCTTCCGGCTCAAGACCGCCGAAGTGGCCGACGCGCAACAACGTGGCGACGTCGCCCGGGAAATGGAGCCTGACGATCTCCTGACCATGGTGCTCGCCGCGGCCCAGGCATGGTTCTGGGCCGCCGAAGGCGCCGAAGCGGAGGAGGGTGACCAGCGCTGGTCACCGCAGCGGCTGGCCCAGCACCGCGCGGCGGTCGTCGAGGCCGCCCGCCGGATCAGCGAGCCGAAGAGCACTCCCGATTAGCTTGCTCTCCTTCCTGAAGGACCCCGTTGCTGATCTCTCAAATCTGCCCTCGTGCTTGGTGCCGAAGCGGGATGGTGGGCGGAGGATCGAGTTCGTTGGCGGTGATGTTCAGTGTCGTTGGAGTCGTGGTCGGGTGGGGAGATCCCGGAGCTGACGCGGCGGGTGGCGTGCAG
>NZ_JBFAWG010000025.1:39519-97013 GCF_040680215.1 Streptomyces sp. NPDC052107 | reverse complement strand
GTGAGCTGTTCGTCCAGGTCACCGCAGATCCGCGAGACCTCGCTCTTGGAGATGCCGCTGTCCGCGCCGAGCGCCTTGACCAGGTCGTCGACCGAGCGGGTGGACACCCCGTGCACGTACGCCTCCATGATGACCGCATACAGGGCCTGGTCGATGCGGCGCCGCCGTTCCAGCAGGCTGGGAAGAAGCTGCCGCTGCGCAGCTTCGGTATCGCCAGGTCCAGATCGCCGGCCTGGGTGGCCAGGGTCTTCTCCCGGTGGCCGTTGCGGTAGCCGCTGCGGTGCTCGGTGTGCTCGTTCCACTGGGCGCTGATCCGGCCGCTGAGCTCGCCCTCGATCAGCTCCTGCAGCATGCGCTCGGCGACGTTGCGGACGAGCTCGATCCCGTCCGCCGTGCGTAGTGACTCCAGCAGGCGTTGTGGGTCAAACTGGGACAAGGCCATCGGGCACCTCCAGGGTGGAACTGGCCGTTCACCAGGGAGATTTGCATGGTGGCCTGCCTTGTGCGCAGGGAGCGAAGACCGTCACCGGATGCACGCCCCGGGCACCCGCCCGCGCACACCCGCACGGTGATCGCCTACACCATCACGCGGGACGCCCTCCTCGCATGCGGGGTCGTGGTTGTACTGTGAACTTTCACCGTTGATCTGGACAGCCTGATACTGGGACGGATCGGTCCCGGAGGAAGCAGTCCAGGTAGTGAGTAGCAAGAGCAACTTCAGCAAGCGGTATACCGCCGACTTCAAGTTCGATGCCATGGAGCTGGCGTTGGCCTCCGACAGGACGGTCACGGAGGTTGCCCGGGACCCTGGATCAACAGGCCACCGGACCCTAGGCTGATTCAATGTGCTGGTGATCATGTGTCGGTGCAGGTCAAGTGAGTCAGAGCAGGTCGAGCGGGTGCGTGGAGGGCGTGTAAGAGGCCTGCCGTAGCCCGGCGGCGATGCGGTGGTGACCGGCGTCGCGGAGTGTGTTGACTGCGGGGTTTCGCAGTGTGGCCATGTTCGCCGGACCGTGCCCGGTGCGGATCTTGGAGGCGTCCTCGGCGAAGGTCGTGTCCCTCACGGGGTGCACGGACTCGATGCCCCAGTGGCCGCGGGCGAGTTGCCCGAGACGCCGCGGAGATGCCTGACGGGAGGTCATGTCGGTGATCGCGTAGACGGTCTGTCGGCTGGTCTTCCCGTTCTTGATGCCGGTGCGGTAGCGGTGGATCTTCACGGCCCGCGCGACGTGCGGGAAGTCCAGGCGAGGCCGGTGACGGTCAGCACGCGCACCGAACGGGTCTCACGTCGGCCGTGGCTTTGCTCGCGGTCGTAGCGCACCGCGGTGCATTCCCTCCACGGCAGGGTGCGCAGCACGGCGTGCAGGCGCGGCTGGTTGCGCTTGACCGCGAGCACGAAATGGGCGTTCTTCTCCTCGACCAGGTAGCAGGCCTGCTCGCGGGTGGTGTGCAACGCGTCGGCGGTGACCGTCACGCCGGTGAGGTCGAAGGACGCCAGCAGCGCGGGCGGGGCGGTGACCTCGGTGGTCTTGTCCGGCACCGGGAGCTGGGAGATGACGCGTCCGGTGCCGGTGAGGGCCGACAGCAGGTGAACAGCGTCGTCGGTGTCGGTACGCGAGCCGCGGGCACTATTGCCGTCCACAGCCACCTGATCGGCGCCGGCCGGGGCGGCGCCGATCAGATCAGCGAGCCCACCGGGGCACACCAGGGTGAGCACACGGCGGATCGTGGAGGTGGCAGGAGCACGCCGGATGACGAGCGGGCCACGGGGGCGGATACGGAGCCGGGCGAGGGCATCCTGCGGGGCGTTGCGCGCCCACTGGCCGATGGCCAGGTAGGAGCGGGCCCCGGCCAGCACCGCGCAGGCCGCGGTCAGCAGCACCGACACCAGGCAGTGCCGACGGCCACGGCGGTCACGCGGGTCGAACAGCGTCGCCAACCGCTCGGCGACGTCAGGCAGTTCACGCTGCCGCAGCGAGGGCGACTTGGTCAGGCAGACGGTGGCAGACTGGCGACACATCGAGGCTCCGGTGGTGCAGGGCGACTGGCAGGTCACCCCCGACAACCGGAGCCTCGTTGTCTTCGTGGCGGCCCGCCGCCACACCGTCACACTCCCGTGACCAGCGCCGCTGCAAGATCACCAGCACTTTGAATCAGCCCTGCCGCTTTCATGGACTGGCGTTGCCCCCTCGACAGAGTTCCCCATCTCGTTCGGCAGGAGCGAAAACAATGTTGTCGTAGCTGTAGTCGTCCCGCGGTTGATGCGGCACGACTCCACCGTCCCGCAACTCGAATGCTTGGTAGTCAAAAGAGAGGACTGCTTCCAGGAGATGCCGACTCCGCGGAGCTCCCGAGACGCCCAAGTCGCCTACCTCCAGCGATACGATCGGCCGGGGACCGCTGAGCATCTGCTGCATACCGCGCAGCACATGCAGCTCCGCGCTCTCCACATCGATCTTCACTACATCGGGAACAAGTCCGTGCTCGCTAGCGTAGTCATCGAGGGTGACGGCCGGCACTTGATGAGTGCGCTCTTCGAGACGGGCCTTGATCGAATCGGGCAACCGGGGGTCGAAGGCCGAGTTATAAGCGCTGAAACCCGGTCCGAAGTCGCGCAGGTTAATCATGGACGGCTCAGACCACACTGCGGTGTTCGTCGGCGTCACATTGCACCTGGCCCGAGCATTCATCTGAAGCACCTTGTACGTCGAAGGAGTCGGCTCAAAGGCCACGATCCGTCCGGTGGGGCCCACCGCATAGCTTGCCAGCATGCTGAAGTATCCGACGTGGGCACCAACGTCGAAGAAGGTCATCCCCGGGCGTAGAAAGCGAAGATAGAACGCGCTCAACTCATATTCAAAGTACCCGTTCCAGCGCAAGCACACCGAAACATCATCGGGCAACGTGACGACGAGCCGCTGCCCCCACGGCGTGCACGCTTCGGCCTGCACGCTGACTCCACGCTGCTTCCAGGCCCGCAACCTGGATGGGGTGGGGTAGCCGAAGCGCAGTGGATGGCGTAGCACTCTGTACCGCACGCGGGTCCGGCTCGCATGGTGCTGCTGGTCCAGCACTTGGAGTACCTGCTCACGCTTCGGTTCTTCGGTCGCACCCATGCTCACGTCCTCGGTCGACTGATGCCACACAGAATTACCACCCTTCGGGGCATTTGCATCTCTTCGGCACCACGGCTCAGTTGGGATGTCTTCCAGTGGAACCAATAGGCACGTCAGAGATGCAGAATACTGCTCAACTTGGAAAATCTAGACATTTTGCCGTGTCAGGGCCTGCGCCAGCCGGACAAAAGCAGTGTCGACCCCGCGACTGAGTTCCGCAGTTGGTGGCATGCGAATGTGTCGAAAATAGGGGTTGAACTGCGGAAACGTCGAAACGGCGGTCCGCGGAGGCGTGTGCCCACGTGGTCGCGTTGCGGCTGGTCAGGCCGGGTTGGCAGCGGTGATCCGGGACGGCGGCTTGATGTCGCAGTTGCGGTAGACGGTGGCCTGCGCGCTGCCCAGCGGGGTGGTCTGGGTAACCTGTCCGGCGTCGCCGGACAGGCAGGGCTGATTCAATGTGCTGGTGATCATGTGTCGGTGCAGGTCAAGTGAGTCAGAGCAGGTCGAGCGGGTGCGTGGAGGGCGTGTAAGAGGCCTGCCGTAGCCCGGCGGCGATGCGGTGGTGACCGGCGTCGCGGAGTGTGTTGACTGCGGGGTTTCGCAGTGTGGCCATGTTCGCCGGACCGTGCCCGGTGCGGATCTTGGAGGCGTCCTCGGCGAAGGTCGTGTCCCTCACGGGGTGCACGGACTCGATGCCCCAGTGGCCGCGGGCGAGTTGCCCGAGACGCCGCGGAGATGCCTGACGGGAGGTCATGTCGGTGATCGCGTAGACGGTCTGTCGGCTGGTCTTCCCGTTCTTGATGCCGGTGCGGTAGCGGTGGATCTTCACGGCCCGCGCGACGTGCGGGAAGTCCAGGCGAGGCCGGTGACGGTCAGCACGCGCACCGAACGGGTCTCACGTCGGCCGTGGCTTTGCTCGCGGTCGTAGCGCACCGCGGTGCATTCCCTCCACGGCAGGGTGCGCAGCACGGCGTGCAGGCGCGGCTGGTTGCGCTTGACCGCGAGCACGAAATGGGCGTTCTTCTCCTCGACCAGGTAGCAGGCCTGCTCGCGGGTGGTGTGCAACGCGTCGGCGGTGACCGTCACGCCGGTGAGGTCGAAGGACGCCAGCAGCGCGGGCGGGGCGGTGACCTCGGTGGTCTTGTCCGGCACCGGGAGCTGGGAGATGACGCGTCCGGTGCCGGTGAGGGCCGACAGCAGGTGAACAGCGTCGTCGGTGTCGGTACGCGAGCCGCGGGCACTATTGCCGTCCACAGCCACCTGATCGGCGCCGGCCGGGGCGGCGCCGATCAGATCAGCGAGCCCACCGGGGCACACCAGGGTGAGCTCACGGCGGATCGTGGAGGTGGCAGGAGCACGCCGGATGACGAGCGGGCCACGGGGGCGGATACGGAGCCGGGCGAGGGCTTCCTGCGGGGCGTTGCGCGCCCACTGGCCGTTGGCCTGGTAGGAGCGGGCCCCGGCCAGCTCCGAGCAGGCCGCGGTCAGCTGCACCGTCACCAGGCAGTGCCGACGGCCACGGCGGTCACGCGGGTCGAACAGCGTCGCCAACCGCTCGGCGACGTCAGGCAGTTCACGCTGCCGCAGCGAGGGCGACTTGGTCAGGCAGACGGTGGCAGACTGGCGACACATCGAGGCTCCGGTGGTGCAGGGCGACTGGCAGGTCACCCCCGACAACCGGAGCCTCGTTGTCTTCGTGGCGGCCCGCCGCCACACCGTCACACTCCCGTGACCAGCGCCGCTGCAAGATCACCAGCACTTTGAATCAGCCCTGCCACCCGACCCACGCCATCCCGACGCAGAACTCCCGGCACAGGGATAGCACGAACACCCTGGCTCACCGAGGTTGACAGGTTCCGGACCCGCGTCTCTCTCACCCCACGACCGCTGGCGGATCGGGATTAGACCTTTCGGATCAGCCCCCGGCCCGGTTGAGCCCTCAGGCAGGCTGTGCCCGGCGATGATGTGGTCGCTCGAGTCGAGGAGCCTCCCCGTGCCGCCAGCCCATATCGCCGTGTTGATCACAAGTCACAATCGCCGCGAGAAGACCCTGTCCGCCCTCGCCGCGCTCGCCAACCAGCGCCGATTGCCCCGGAACACCGTCGTTCGCACCCACCTGGTCGACGCAGGCAGTAGTGACGGCACTCCGGACGCCGTCCGAGCGGCGCATCCGGAGGTGGACGTCATCACAGTCAGTTCCACGGTCTACTGGAGCCACGGCATGCGTATCGCGAGCTTCCACAGCCGCCACGCCGAAGACCCGGCCTGGGACTATCAGCTCTGGCTCAACGACGATGTCGTGCTGGACGAAGACGCCTTGGCCGTTCTGCTCGGCACCGCGGACGCGGTCGGGCCAGGCAAGATCGTCGTCGGCGCCGTCCGAGGCAGGGAGGAGCGCTTCACGACGACGTACTCCGGACGCCGTGGCCGCACACTGGCACTGATCGAACCCACCGGCCGGCCGGAGCTCTGCGACACGTACAACGGGAATGTGGTGCTCCTGTCCCGCGCCGCGTACGAGCGAGTGGGCGACATCGACAAGGTCTTCCGGCACGGTATGGGCGACTACGACCACGGTTTCCGCGCCCGGCGCGCCGGCATCGCCGCTTGTGTGACGCCGCGCCACGTGGGCAGTTGCGACCGCAATCCGCCGCACACCGGCTCCCGTGAGCCCGGCATCGGGGTGCGCGAGGCGTTGCGCCGCGTCATCTCACCTGGCGAGCTGCCACCCCGCCAGTGGTGGGTCTACTGCCTGCGCCACTGCTGGCCGTGGGCGCCCCTGCTGATGTTCTCGCCCTACGTGAGGACGGTGGCGCGGGCCCTCACGCAGCGCGGCGGAAAAGCGGGGCAGGCGTGCGGGCCTGACGGTACATCGAGACTCGGCCCGTCAGGCCGAACGCGCTGCGGGACTTACGAACGCTGGAAGAACGAGGCAGGCGATGGGCAACCAAGTGATGAGCGGCGCTGACGTCGGCAAGACAGGCCAACTGGGACCATCGCATGGCACCCGGCCCCGAGTACCAGAACAAGACCCGAATCCTGAGGTACCGGACATGACGGAACCGCAGGGGCCCATTGCAAGGACAAGGATCGGGGATGCCCAGATCTCGACCGCTACGGTCAATGGGCGGGCGTTGGACGGCTGATCAAAGTAGCCGCATCCGAAGACGTGTTCGGCGCGACAACTCACGGCTCCGGACCTGCCGACGCGGGTGACCGACGAAGAGCGTGTGCGCAATTGCCGTATGCTGCAGCCACGAAAGCGGCCGGCCTTCCGGGGACCAAATGGCCGTCGGCGTCAGCTTCGACGGAACAGCGACCATTCGTCTCGTGCTGCTGAACCACGGCGCCGAGACGGTGTGCCGCGGGTGATGTGGCACGCGGCTTATCGAGATCATCTCACATCTGCTGTCAGTGTGAGGTCCCCCGAGATGCGGAGGATAGTGACAGACGGTCAGCTGGTTCTCATGAGCCCATCGGACCACCTGCGGTGACGCCCTCTCCGAGGGAAAATCGGGGTGGCTGCCTATTGAGGCCGTTTCCTCTGTGATCTGCGAGGTCGTTCATGAGCCGAGCACGGGGAGCCAGCCAGCGGGCGCTTTCAGTGTGGCCTCGAGCACGCAAATGAGATTTCTCCATCAGCCCTTTGGCTCCCACAGGCAGCAGCCGCCCCGGGAGCCGAGGAGGTGAAGATGCTGACAGAGGCACAGGGCGCCGAGGAGATCATCGAACGGGTGGCGGCCCTGGACATCGGGAAGGCCGAGGCGGTGTGCTGCACCCGCGTTCCCCGGAAGGGGGCGCCTGGGCGGCGCATGCAGGAGGTCGGCACCTGGCAGACCATGACCCGGTCGCTTCTGGAGCTGTCGGACCACCTGCGGTGCCTGGGGTGTCAACGGCCATCTTGTTCTCCCCGTAGGCGGCCAGGAGTTCGCCCCACTGGCGGCCGTCGAGATCTCCCCGGTGGCGGCCAGATAGTTCCCCGCCTTCGGGTCAATGTGGGTCAGCTGAAGGGCTTCACCCCTCTGTCCGCTGGTGGCCTGGGTGAGCCGGTAGCTGTCACCCTGGGTGACGACGATGTGAGCGTGGTGCATGAGCCAGTCGACCGTCGCGGTGGCCAGGGTCTTGGGCATGATCTCGTCGAAGCCCGAGGGATGAAGGTTGCTGCTGACCGCGACCGAGCGCCTCTCGTAGGCGGCATCGACCAGGCGGTAGAAGCCCTCGGCGGCGTCCGGGGAGACCGGCAGCAGTCCGATGTCGTCGACGATGATCAGGTCGGAGCGGATGATTTTCGCCAGGGCCCGGGCGATGGAGTCGTCCGCGCGGTGCCGGCGGACCAGGGCTCCGAGGTCTTCGATGGTGAACCAGGCGACGGTCAGCCCGGCCTCGATGGCGGTCTGGCCGAGGGCCTCGGTGAAGTGGCTCTTGTCCGTGCCGAGGGGCCGCAGATGCGGAAGTTCTCCCGTCGGCCGACCCATTCGAGCGTCTTGAGGGCGTCCTGGGTGGCGCGGGGGATGGAGGACTTGGTCTCGTCCCAGTCGTCGAAAGTCTTGCCTGTGGGAAATCCGGCCCGCTTGCGGCGGGTGTGCAGGTTGGCCCGGTCGCGTCCGGCGGCCTCCTCGGCCAGCAGGACACGGACGACCTCGGCCGGGTCCCACCTTTGTGCCTTCGCGGTGGGGATGATGCCGGTCAACGAGCGTCGGATGTGCGGGCACGCCGGCGCATGCCCACGGGTCGCCCGGGCACGCCTTCCGCAAGGTCGATTTTCGGATGAGAGGAACATCGACCATGGCTGCCCCAGGAAGTACTCGTTGGAGTTGCGCGAGCGTGCGGTGCGGATGTATCGGACCTCCGACCCGAAGCCCAGATCAAACGTCTGGCCATCGAGCTCGATGTGCATCCCGAGGCCCTGCGCGGCTGGATCCGGCAAGATTGACCGCACTGGCATTCTGCTTTCCACCTGGTCTCGGTCACCCGCTGGGTGCGTTCCATTGCGGTGATTTGGTTCATGAGGTAGTGATTCGAGCGGAATCTGCTCGTACCAAGGTGAGATCTACGGCCGTGCCAGTTCCAGAACGGGGCTCGCGGCGGGCGCTCCGACAGCAGTTGCACGAGTGTGAGACAGGGCCGTGAGTTCGGCGTCGACCATCAGTCGGGCCAGCTCAGGGGCTCGTACTCGCGGACGCCAGCCAAGGACGCGCTCGGCCTTGGCGGCATCACCAACGAGGTCGTCGACCTCGCTCGGACGCAGATAACGTTCGTCGAAGCGCACGTGGTCGCGCCAGTCCAGTCCGACATGGGAAAAGCACTGATCGACGAAGTCTCGCACACTATGACTGGCACCGGTGGCGATCACGTAGTCGTCCGGTTTGTCCTGCTGCAGCATCAGCCACATGGCTTCGACGTACTCGGCGGCGTACCCCCAATCCCGACGGGCGTCGAGGTTGCCCAGGTGGATCACCTCCTGTAGCCCGGCTTTGATCTGGGCCGCCGCCATGGCGACCTTGCGGGTGACGAAGGTGGGGCCGCGGCGGGGGGACTCGTGGTTGAACAAGATGCCGTTGACAGCGTAAAGCCCGTATGCTTCCCGATAGTTGCGGGTGACCCAGTATGCGTAGACTTTCGCCGCCCCGTAGGGCGAACGCGGATGGAAGGGGGTGCTCTCGTTCTGTGGTGGTGGAGTCGCGCCGAACATCTCCGAACTGGAGGCCTGATAGAAACGGCAAGAAAGGCCTGTCGCCCGGATCGCCTCCAGCAGCCTGATGGTTCCCAGTCCCGTGGTGTCCCCGGTGAATTCGGGCTCGTCGAAGGACACTCGCACGTGTGACTGGGCCGCCAGGTGGTACACCTCGTCCGGCTGTACCTGCTCCAGCAGAGCTGCGATCCGGGTCCCGTCCGTGAGGTCGCCGTAGTGCAGGAACAGGCGTGCATCGGGCTCGTGGGGATCATGGTAGAGGTGATCGATTCGATGGGTGTTGAAGGTGGAGGCGCGGCGAACGATTCCGTGCACCACGTAGTCCTTCTTTAGCAGCAACTCTGCGAGATACGAGCCGTCCTGGCCGGTGATACCGGTGACCAGTGCCGTCTTGAGGGTCACGCGTACTCCTTGCTGGCAGGTTGTGCTGGGGCAGGGACACGTGTCTCTACAGGTGGACGGCGCCCTGCTGTGTTCCAGTCAGCTTACGGAAATTGTCATGACTTAGAGGCATTTTGTCGATGTGTCGGGTTTGAGTTTGTTACCGTGACTTCGGGGCGTCATTTCACTCGATCCAACCAAGGACGGGCGTTTTGGATCTTTTCGACTACCTACGTGTCCTGTCTCGCCAATGGGTCACCATCGTCATCCTGGCCCTGCTCGGCGCCGGAGTTGGCGCACTGGGCACGCAGATCGCGACCCCCCAATTCCGTGCGACATCCACTCTTTTCATCTCTCTCCAGGGGCGTGCTGACGCCACTCACCTGACCCTGGGGAATGGCTTCACCCAGGCTCGGGTGAAGTCCTACTCCCTGGTGGCCACGAGTCCCCTGGTCCTGGGAAAGGTTGTCAAGGCACTGAGGCTGAACATGACACCGCAGCAGTTGAGCGGCAAGATCAAGGTGACCGTTCGTCCCGACGCTGTGCTGGTCTGGCTTACCGTCACCGACAGCCGGCGGGACGTGGTGGCAGGGATCAGTAACGCGGTCGCCGAGCGTTTCGCACAGGTGATCAGTGACCTCGAGAGGCCGCCGGGCGTCGAGCGGTCCCCGGTGAGAGTGACTCTCGTCGAGCCAGCCTCCGCCCCTTCCGTTCCTTCCTCCCCGCGCCCTGCCGTGAATCTCGCCCTTGGACTGCTGGTTGGGCTGAGTCTCGGGACTGGCCTCGCCGTGGCAAAGGAATTTCGGGACCGTTCGGTGAGCACGCCTCAGGCGCTATCCGACTTCCTGGCTGGGGTTGGCGGCCCGCCTGTGCTCAGCACCATCATCCACGACCCAAAGGCCGCCCGTCATCCGATGGCCACGGGCGACGACATGAGAGGGCCGCGTGCCGAGGGCTTCCGGCGGCTGGGTACCAACCTTCGCTTCGTTGAGGCGGACCGGCACCCGAAAGTGATTGCGGTAACGAGCGCTCTGCACGGGGAGGGGAAGACCGATGTCGCCGCCAACCTGGCCGCGACACTGGCGAAGAGCGGGGCATCGGTATGCCTCGTCGATACCGACCTGCGACGCCCCAATATCGCCCGCACCCTGGACCTGGTGCAAGGAGCCGGGCTCACCACCGTGTTGATCGGAAAGGCCGAAGTGCCCCAGGTGCTGCAGTCCACGGGTTCCTTCTCGGTACTAACCAGCGGCTCGGTCCCCCCCAACCCCAGCGAGCTCCTGGGGAGCGCCCGGACAAGGTCCGTGCTGACCTCCCTCGCCGAGAAGTTCGACCATGTCGTCGTGGATGCCGCACCGGTGCTCCCGGTCACTGATGCAGCCGTGATCAGCTCCGTCGTGGACGGTTACCTACTGGTGGTGCGCGCCTCGAGCACGCGCCGTGAACAGGTCGGTGAAGCTCTTCGCGTGTTGCGACATGTCGGTGCACCCGTGCTTGGGGCCATCCTCAACGCCGCGCCGCCGAAGGAGAACGTGGACATCCTTGGCCGCGGGTACGATTGGCGGCCCCTGCAGTGCCGCACGACCCGCCGGTTTTTCGGGCTTCGCGGCCTGGTTCGTGACGGGCAGGTCCGGATCATTCCCCAGTTCCACCACACTCGAGCCGACGACGGCCAGTTGTGCTCGGTGGCCAGCGAAGCGAGCGCCCAACGGTGAATGCCATCAGCACAGCACAGAACGCAAAGATGCTTTGTCCTCTCGACCGCTCCGCACGTGTGTTCGTTGCCGGGAGCCGTGGGCTCGTCGGCTCGGCGGTGCGGAGCGAACTGGTCCGGGAGGGGTTCACCGATGTGGTCGGGCCCGGCTCGGCGGAGTTGGACCTGCGAGACCGCCGGGCCGTATGCGACTGGTTCGCGGACGCGCGGCCCGACATGGTCGTGCTCGCGGCCGCCCGGGTCGGCGGGATCAAGGCGAACTCCACCCGGCCCGCCGAGTTCCTCTCCGACAATCTGCGCATCCAGGTCAATGTGCTGGACGCTTCCCTGGAACAGCGAGTGGAGCGGCTGCTGTTCCTCGGGTCCAGTTGCATCTACCCCAAGTTCGCCGAGCAGCCCATCCGGGAGGAGGCGCTGCTGACGGGTCCGCTCGAGCCGACCAACGACGCCTACGCCATCGCCAAGATCGCCGGCATTCTGCAGGTGCAGGCGGTGCGCCGGCAGTACGGGCTGCCGTGGATCTCCGCCATGCCGACCAATCTGTACGGGCCCGGCGACAACTTCCATCCCGAGCACTCCCATGTGCTGCCGTCCCTGATCCGGCGCTTCCACGAGGCGAAGGAGTCGGGAGCGCGACGCGTGGTGAACTGGGGCAGCGGCTCGCCCCGCCGGGAGTTCCTGCACGTGGACGATCTGGCCCGGGCGTGCGTGCACCTGCTGGAGCACTACGACGGGGACGGGCCGGTCAACGTCGGCACCGGCACGGATGTCACCATCCGTGAACTGGCGGAACTGGTCGCAGAGGTCGTCGGGTACGAGGGGAGTGTCGAGTGGGATCCGAGTCAGCCGGACGGCACCCCGCGCAAGCTCCTCGACGTCTCCCGGCTCACGGCGCTGGGCTGGGCGCCCCGCATCGCACTGCGCGAGGGACTCAGCCAGACGTACGCCTGGTACGTGGAGCACCTGGGATCCGACGCCCTGCGGCAGTGACCGGCGCCGTCGGTACACGACGACGGCGAGGGCCGGTACCGCTCGATCGGTACCGGACGCCCGTCCGTCAGGCCGGAACGAACACCACTCGGAACATCTTGGGCCAGAACTTCCCGGTGATCAGGAACTGATCCGTTCCTGGGACGGCCGCGATGCCGTTCAGTGTGGACCCCGGGACGAGCTCGTCACCGCGCAGCAGGCCCGATGCATCGATCGTCGCCGTCACCGCTCCGGTGGCGGGATCGATGCGCAAGATCCGGTCGGTGAAGAGGACGTTGGTGTACACGGCGGCCCCGACGCACTCCAGCTCATTGAGGTCATTGACCAGGCGGCCTCCCTCGGTCACGGCGACTCCGCCCGTCTTCGCGAGCGTGCCTGGGTCACGGAACGTCAGGCGCGCCGAGCCGTCGCTCGTCACCAGCCGGTGGGATGCCCGCTGGAGGCAGGCGCCCCAGCCGTCGTCGGAGTACGGGACGCGGCGCAGTTCCGCGAGCGTCCTGGCGTCGCGCTCGATGGCGATCCGGTTCCGCCAGGTGAGCTGCCACAGAGTCCGGCCGAGCACGGTGATCCCCTCTCCGAAGAGGGGTGCGGGTAGCGCGGTGCGGCGCGTGGGCGGTTCGCCCGGGGGCCCGGCCCGCACGGAGGACTCGCCCGACAGCCCGGTGCTCTCGTAGAGCGTGCCGCCGGCCATCTCGAGGCCCTCGGTGAACGCCTTCGGGTCGTGCGGCAGGACCTGGAGGACCTGGACCCGCAGGCGCTCGACCCGGCGCGCGGCGAGCGTCCGTTCGTCGGCGGCCGCTCGTGTGGCCGCACAGGACCCGAGCGCGAGCGCACCCGAGAGCACCATCGCCCCCGCTCGCCGCAGGCGCTCACGCACCGCACGCACCCTTCTCCTTCAGCGTGGTGCGCAACGGTGTCACCAGGGGTTGCCGCAGCAGGACGGGCGTGCCGTTCGCGTGGGGTTCCAACAGGTGCAGGACCAGCGTGCGGTGGGAGCGGGCGGGTAGTTCCAGGTCCAGGGTGTACACGGGGTGGCCGCGTTCGACGCCGGGTGCGAGCAGAGCGGGGCGGCCGTCCAGGGTGGCGCCCGTGAGCCTGGCACCGACGCCCGCGTAGTACGACACCAGGAGCCGGTTGTCGCCCGGCCGGGTGCGGTAGGACGGGCGGTCGACCCGTTGCGTGACGTAGTAGGGCAGGCCGGAGGTGGAGGCCCGGTTGGTCAGGGTCACCGTTGCCGTGACCTGACGCTCACCGTCAATGCAGCCGCCCGCCTCCCAGCGCAGGCTCCGGTCCAGGTAGTAGTCCAGCTTGGAGCCCGCCGCGTTGTTCACCACGAACCCGGCGAAGGGGCCCGGAGTGTCCGGGAGCGTGCCCGACCAGGGGCGCGATTCGAGGACGCGCTGCTCGGACGCATGGGCGCTCCACACCTTCAGCCGTCCGTCCCGCTCGGCGTCGTGCAGGGCGACGACCAGTGCGGGCAGCAGGCGGGCGTTGTCGGCGGCGGCCATCAGCGGCGCGGCGGCGGCGCGGGCCGCGTCGACGAAGAACGCCTTGCGCCGGGCGACGTCGTGGTACTTCGCGTAGCTGGCGCGTTCGGTGAGGTCCACCACGTTGTCGGCGGTGAGTTCGGTGCCGTCGGCCGTGCGGGCCGGGCCGGTGACCCGCAGCAGACGGCTCAGTGTGGCGGGGTCGACTGCGATCGCGCCGTCAACGCGCTCGCCGGTGTGCTCGCGCCACGCGGCGGCCCAGATGCGGGCCGCATAAGGGAAGTGCGGGCTCATGTTGGAGTTTTCCCACACGGTGGTGGGTTCGTCGCCCTGGTAGCGCGCCGCGAAGTCGGCTCCCAGGTCTACGTCCGCCTTCGCCTTGGCCATCTCGGTGTTGTTGCCGAACCTCTCGAAGGCCAGATGGCCCCGGTCGGCCCGCAGCACGGCGAAGGCTCCCGGCAAGCCCCCGGTGCCGCGTGCCTCGGCGAAGTTCTGGAACGCGAGGAAGTAACGCCGTTTCCCTTGCAGGCCGAGCATGGACGGCAGGACGCGAGCCGTCACGGACGCGTCGGCCGTCACCGGGGCCAGGCGGTCCGTCTGCAGCGCGAGCTGGGCCCGTGCCCGGTCCGCCGCCGGCAGCCATGTGGACCTGGGCAGCCCGTGCACGTCGGCCTGCACCTGGGCCGCCACCCGCGCGGCTCGGACGATCTCCGGAGCGTGCGTCCGCAGCGCCGTGAGGGCCTCTGACATCCCGGCGCCGTGGCTCTGCGCAGTGGGCTGCGGCAGGGCGTGCGCCAGGGGAGCGAGGACGTCGCCGGCCAGCCGGTCCGCCGCGTACGCGGCGCCGCGTACGGTCCTCATCGGGCCGCCGAAGAAGGGCAGTTGGGCGCCGGTGTACCAGGCGGGGCCGGTGGTGAGGCGGTGCGCGCGAGCCGCATGGGCGGCTGCCGAACGTACCGCCCGGTCGCGTTTCTGCGCGGACGAGGGAGCCGTAGGGGAGGCGGAGGCCGGCGCGGGCGCGGCCGTCACCGACTGCCGCAGGGTGTCGAGGTCCCGTTGGGCCGCCAGCAACTCGGAACGGGCGAGCAGCCCGGTGACGCCGATCCAGAGGGCGCCAGCGAGCGGGAGGGCCCCGCCGGCCAGCAGGGCGATGCGGAGGATGCGACGGCTGCGGGGCGTGCGGTCGCGGGGGCGGCCGGGCCCGGGCATGCGGCCAGCGTCCCGGCCGAGGCCGGGACGCTGTTCCGCCGTGCGGAGGTCTCCCCGTGTCATGAATTGCGGCGGCGGCGCACAGCCAGCAGCGTGCCACTGCCCGCCACGAGCAGCGCCGCTGCGGCGCCGCCCACGGTCATGGCCTTCTCACTGCCCGTCTCCGCGAGGCCGGCGTGCTGTGGCCGGCGCCCCGGGTCGACGGAGTTGGTGCGATCGTCGTCCGCCATGGGCACGTTGTCCGCGTTATTGCCGTGATGTCCACCGTGGTGGCCCTTGTGCCCACCGTGGTGTCCCGGCTTGCCGTGGTGGTGGTGCGGCGGCTTGTGGGGGGGAGGCGAGGTCGGCGGAGGGGAGGTCGGCGGAGGGGAGCCGACCCCGCCCAGCACGTAGATGGTGACGCCGACACTGCGGTCGGGGTTGTCCGAGGTGAGCCGGATGACGTGGAAGCCGGTGACAGTCGACGTCGGGATGGTCACGGACCCTGACACCACTCCGTCGTCGTCGGCCTCGAAGTGGCCGAGGACGACCGGCGTTGATTCCAGCATCGCCGTGACGTCCGTCCCCGGGTCGAAGGCCCTCGAGCTGAAGGTCAGCGGCTGTCCGGCCGTCACGGTGGTGGCGCTGACGGTCAGCGTCTCCGCCGACCCTGGCGGATACGGCTGTGCGTGAGCGGTCTGAGCTGCCGCCAGCGGCGCGGCGACGAGCAGGGCGGCGGAAGCCGCCGATGCAAGTGCGACGCGCCATCTGGGCGGTGTCGTCATTTTCTTCATTCACTCTCCTCGACTTCGGTACGGACCAGGCGGTTGCGCGTCGGCCGTACTCAAGATCTGGATGTCCAGGACCTGCGTACATGGAATGAATGGGACATATCAGGGTCCGTTAACGTGGCGTCGCCCAGAAGTCACCGGATGGGGTAGCCCTCGCTTCTCGATGGCCCAAGCGGGCGCGCCGGTGAGTGGTCGCGCCGTGTGCGTCGCCCGGGTCGTTCGACGGGTCGACATGGGGGTGGCTTCCTCGCTCCAGACGTGCGAGTCCCTATCGTCGGCTGTGCGCAATGGGAGCAGAATGCCCCGATTGGGGTGGTTCCCCCGGCTCTATGAGGGATGCAGCTTGGAATTCCACGCATTTCTGAAGGCTCTTGCCAGACGCTGGCCGACCGTCGTGGTCTGTCTGGTACTCGCTGTCGGTGCGGCAGCCGCCGCGACGGGTTTGAGTACCCCTGTCTACGAGGCCAGGACTCAGCTCTTCGTCGCCACCCACACCGGTGAGGATTCCGCCCAGCTGAACCAGGGGCAGAGTTTCTCGCAGGCGCGTGTGCAGTCGTACGCGGCGATCGTGACCACCCGTCAGGTCACCGAGCCTGTGGTCAAGAAGCTGGGGTTGCGCACCACACCGGAGGAACTGGCATCACGGATCACCGCCACCGCCCCGCTCAACACGGTGCTCATCGACATCGCCGTCCGGGATACCGCGCCCGAGCGGGCGGCGCGCATCGCCAACGCCGTGGCGGAGCGGTTCAGCGCGGTCGTCGAGCGGCTGGAGACGCCCAAGCGGGGCCCTGTCCCGGCGCAGCGCGGAAAGAACCGCACGGACGGCGAAACCGCGTCGTCACCTGTCTCCCTGGGCATCACTCAGGAGGCCGTCGCCCCCACCCAACCTGTGTCGCCCCGCCCGCTGCTGAATCTGTCGGCGGGGCTGCTCGGCGGACTGCTGCTGGGTGCCGGAGTGGTAGCCCTGCGCGAGAATCTCGACACCACGCTCAAGACCAGCGAGGCGCTGAGCGAGTTCGTCTCGCTGCCGGGCCTCGGCACCATCCCGTACGACAGGGACGCCGTCAAACGACCACTCGTCAGCACCGACGCGCGCTCCAAGCGTGCCGAGGCCTTCCGCAAGCTGCGCACCAATCTGCAGTTCTCACAGGTCGACGACCGGCCCCGGATCATCGCGGTGACGAGTTCGGTGCCCGGTGAGGGCAAGACCAACACCGCGGTGAACCTCGCCCTCTCGCTGGCCGAGGCCGGCGTCTCCACATGCCTGGTGGACGGCGATCTGCGCCGTCCGTGCGTGGCCTCGGTCTTCGGCCTGGTCCAGGACGCAGGTCTGACCACGGTCCTCATCGGGCAGGCCCGCATCGAGGACGTGATGCAGCAGGCCGAGGGCCGGCTCTCGGTGCTCACCAGCGGCGCCGTGCCGCCGAACCCCACGGAGCTGCTCGCCTCGGGGCGCATGGAAGAGGTGCTGCGTGAGCTGGCGGACACCTACGAGGTCGTGATCGTCGACACCGCGCCGCTGCTGCCGGTGGCCGACACCGTCGGACTCGCCTCGCTCGCCCAGGGCGCGCTGCTCGTCGTCCGTGCCGCCAGGACCAGACGGGACCAGGTTCACGCCGCCGCGGTATCGCTGGACCGAGTGGGCGTCCGCGTCCTCGGCACCGTCTTCAGCATGGCTCCGGCTCCCAAGGGCGACCGCTACAGCACCTACGGGCCCTACGGAGAGCTGCCCGCTCCTCGTGTCTCGGCCGCTCATGAAAAGGCGGGCGCACCTGGCCCAGGCCGGCAATGACCCGGGTCCTGTTCGTCTGCACGGGCAACGTGCACCGTTCGGTGCTCGCCGAGCGGCTGCTGGCCGGCAGGCTTCCGCCCGGCTCGGCCGTGCGGCCGGAGAGCGCCGGCACACAGGCGTGGCACCGCTACGGCATGGACGCCCCCACCAGGGCGGTGCTGGAGGAGCTGGGCGGTGACGGATCGGGGTTCGCGGCCCGCCCGCTCACCGCGCAGCTGGTCGCGGAAGCGGCGCTGGTGCTCGGGCTCGCGCGTGAGCACCGCGAGGCGGCCGTGCGTCTGGTGCCGTCGGCGCTGCGGCGCTGCTTCACCCTGAAGGAGTTCGTCCGTCTCGCCGCCGGGTCCACCGGCGGAGTGCGCACCAGACAGGACCGGGTGGATCCGGGGTGCCGTGATGCCGTGGTGGCGGACGCGGCGGCCCGCAGAGGTGCCGTCCCCCCCGTCCCGCCGGTCGAGGACGACATCGCGGACCCTGCGGGGAGACCCAGGGACGTGCTGTACGGGTGCGCCTGCGAGATCGACAGGACGGTGAGCAGGCTCGCCGGGCTGCTGGACGGCGACAGGGTAGGGCACTGAACCCCTGTGACCACAAGGTGGCGTCGGCGGCCGGGAGCTCCCGGGCCCGCTCACTGGCCAGCGCCGATACCGTTCCCAGGCCCCCCGGCTCACGCCCGTCCCGGCGCCCCGTCCGCGTGGCGCCGGCCGCCGCCTCTCTTCCGGCCGCCGTTTTCCGGGCCTGCTTTCGACCGCTCGGAATCCGGCCTCGGGTAGGGCTCACCGACGCGGAAACACGCCGGCCCGCCCGTGTCCAGCAAGGGACCGGGCAGAAGCCACTCCGTGCCCCACACATCCCCGTACCGGTGCGTCCGCAAGGGAATCGGCTCAAGCCGACGACGGGCCGCCGTCGCTGGGTCGTCGAGCGCGCCATCTCCCGGCTCACCGGCTAACGCCGCCTGTCACCCCGCTACGAGCGCCATCCCCACGACCACCTGGCGTTCCTCGACCTCGCCGCTGTCCTCTGCTACGGCCCACACCTCCCCCCACCATGACGGTGTAAGGCCCAAGACCTAGGCCACCCGGTCTGAGACGATGGACGGGTGAATGAGATTCGGCGCGGCACGCTTCAGGAGCAGACCTTCTACGAGCAGGTCGGCGGGGAGGAGACCTTCCGTCGGCTGGTCCACCGCTTCTACGAGGGAGTCGCCGAGGACCCGTTCCTGCGAGCGATGTACCCGGAGGAGGACCTCGGACCGGCCGAGGACCGGCTGACCCTGTTCCTGATGCAGTACTGGGGCGGCCCCAGCACCTACGGCGAGAACCGCGGCCACCCCCGGCTGCGCATGCGGCACGCCCCGTTCAAGGTGGACCGGGCGGCACACGACGCCTGGCTGCGGCACATGCGGGTGGCCGTCGAGGAACTCGGGTTGTCCGAGGAGCACGAGACGACGCTGTGGAACTACCTGACGTACGCGGCCGCGTCGATGATCAACACCCCGGACTGACGGACAGCCGTCGCCGAACCCCGTATTCCGGTCGCGCACGGCCGTATTCCGGTCACGATCTGGTATAGACCGCTCGACGACCGCTTACCCGGAGCCGGTCGGCTCTGTCAGCATCGCCCGAAGGTCTGGAGTACCGGACACACGGGGGCCGGGTGACGGGGTTCGTCTTCTCACGCGCGCGTGCGCACCGGCTGCTGCTGGGTGCCGCGTTGCTCACCGTGGTGCTGACCACCGCGGTGCTGGCGACTCTCAGCGCGTACTCGGCGGCGATCGGCGACGCCGCGCTGCGGCATGTGCTGGCCGGTCCGCGCAACGCCGCCGACACCGCGCTGACCGTCAAGGCGGATGTGCCGCCGGACGGCAGGGCCGCCGCCGACGCCGCCGTACGCGCGGGCGCCCGGCGGACCTTCGACGGCCTGCCGGTGACGCTCAGGACGCTGCGCCGCTCGGGCCCGTACGCGCTGCCCCGCTCGCTGCAGCCGCCCGCGGACCGGTCCGGCGACCCGGACCTGACCTACCTCGCGGCACTGGACCGCACCCAGCTGCGGCTGACCGCCGGCCGCCTCCCGCACCGCGGCGAGGACAGCGTCGAGGTCGCCGTCCCGCAGACCGCCGCCCGGGCGCTGCGGCTGAAGCCCGGTGACCGGCTGACCCTGACCGACCGGCTGGACGGCCCGGCGGTACGGGTGCGGATCACCGGGCTGTACCGTCCCGTCTCGGTCACGGCGCCGTACTGGCAACTGGACGACCTGCTCGGCCGCGGCGCGAAGAAGTCCGCCTTCATGACGTACGGCCCGCTGCTCGCCGACTCCTCCGTCCTCACCGGCGGCCGGGTCAGCACCGGGCCCACGGCGTGGCTCGCCTCGGCGGACTTCGACCGGATGACGACCGCGCGGATCGGCCGGCTGCGTACGGCGGCCCGGGCGGGCAGCGCGGGCCTGCGCGACCGTGCGGCGCTGCGCGGTACGACGATGGCGCAGACCTCGCTGCCGGACGTCCTGGACCGGATCGACCGCTCGCTGCTCGTCGCCCGCTCCACGCTGCTGATCGTCACCCTGCAGCTGGTGCTGCTCGCCGGGTACGCGCTGCTGCTGGTGGCCCGGCTGCTCAGCACCGAACGGGCCGAGGCGACCCGGCTGTTGCGGGCGCGCGGCGCCTCCCGGGCCCGGCTCGCCGCCCTCGCCGCCGCCGAGGCGCTGCTGCTCGCGCTGCCCGCGGCCGGCTGCGCACCCCCGCTCGCCGGCCCGCTCACCGCCCTGCTCGCCACGCACGGCCCCCTGGCCCACCTCGGCCTCCACCTCGACCTGCCCCCGGCCGGCCGCCCACTCGTCTGGCTGGTCGCGGCCACGGCGGCACTGGGCTGCGCCCTGGCGGTGACGGTACCGGCGGTGGCAGGCACGGGGGCGTGGGACCGAGGGGGCCGGTCGCGATCGCTGCCGTCCCGGCGGGGCGGGCGGCGCTCGGCGCCCTCCAATTCGGTTACCCGGCGCCCGGCCAGGCCCCTCCCGCTGTGGCGGCGCCGCCCCGCTGGCCCGCGCCCCGGCCGCCCTGCCTCCCCCGGCCTTCTCCCCGCTCCCCTGCGCGCCGGTGCCGATCTCGGGCTGCTCGCGGTCGCCGGGGTGGCCTACTGGCAGTTGGGGCGGCAGGGGTCGGGAGGTGTGACCGCCGACCGGTCCGGGGCGCTCGGGGTCGATCCGCTGCTGGTGGCCGCGCCCGCGCTGGCGCTGCTCGCCGGGACCGTGCTCACGCTGCGGCTGCTGCCGCCCGTGGCGCGGATCGCCGAGCGATGGGCGGCGGGCGGGCGCGGGCTGCCGGTGGCGCTGGCCGGCTGGCAGTTCAGCCGGCGCACCGCGCGCGCCGCGGGCCCGGTGCTGCTGCTCGTCCTCGCCGTCGCGCTCGGCATGCTCGCGATCGGGCAGGCCGCGTCCTGGGGCCGCTCGCAGGACGACCAGGCCGACTTCCGCGCCGGCGTACCCGTACGGGTGGTGTCCGCCGGGGAGGGCAGGCTCGGCCGTACCGATGTGTACGCGCGGCTGCCACACGTGCGCGAGGCGGCGCCGGCCGTCCGCGTCTCCCAGCCGCTGTCCGGCGACCGCACGGCGACCGTGCTGGCGCTGGACACCGGGCACGCGGCGGACGCGGTACTGATGCGCCCGGACCTGGCCGACGTGCCGGTAAGGCCGCTGCTGGCCGGGCTGGCGCCGCGGGGCTCACTGGCCGGGACCCCGGTGCCCGCGGGCACCGCCCGGCTCGGACTGACGGCGAGTCTGCGCAGTTCGACGGGGCCCGGGGTGGTCACCGACGTGACGGTGACGCTGGCCGACCGGTACGGGGTGCCGTACCAGCTGCCGTTCGGACAGCTCCCCGCGGACGGGCACCCGCACCCGCTGAGCCTCGACGTGAGCGCCGCGCCCGGCCCGCTGACCCTGACCGGGCTCCGCCTGGACATGAACCAGCCCGGCAAGAAGGCCGGACACCGGCTCGCCCTGGGCGAGTTGACGGCTACCGGCACGGACGGCCGGGCACACCGGCTCGCGCTGCCCGCCCGCTGGAAGACCTCCGCGGAGGCCGCGGGAGACGCCGTCGCGAGTCAGGCCACCAGCCCGACCCGCCCCAGGCTCACCGACAGCCACACCTTCGTCTACAGCACCGGCTACCTCCCGGAAGCCGACGCATGGCGCGTCGCCTCCGTCACGATCCGGCTGGAGGTGCCGCAGCACGCGCCGGCCGCGGTGCCCGCCGTGGCCACCGACCGCTATCTGGCGTCGGCCGGCGCCCGGGTCGGGCAGCGCGTCGGCCTGACGATCGGCGACCACACGCTGCCGGTGCGGATCGTCCGTGCGGTGCGCGGGCTGCCCGCCACCGCCGACCCGACGGCCACCGGCGCCCGTAACGGCGGCGCCGTCCTGCTCGACCTGCGCGCCGTGAACCAGGTGCTGCAGGCCCGGTACGGCGACAGCGCGACGCCGAACGAGTGGTGGCTGGACTCCGGGCCGGGCGCCGCGGCGGGGGTGGCCGCCGCCGTACGGGCCCTGCCGGACGTGGACCCGGGGCAGGTGGTGGTGCGCGACGAGATCGCCGCCGAGCTGCGCGACGACCCGTTCGGGGCGGGCCCGACGGCCGCGTTCACGGCGGCGGCCGTGGTGGCGGCGGCGCTCGCCGCGGTCGGGTTCGCGGTCGGCGCGGCGGCCGCGCAGCGGGCCCGCGGCACCGAGTTCGCCGTGCTGCGCGCGCTCGGTGTGCCCCGCCGCCGGCTGGCCCGCATGGTCGCCGCCGAGCAGGCCGTCCTGGTGGGCCTGGCGCTCGCTGTGGGCCTGGGCCTCGGCACCGTACTGGCCCGCGCCGTCCTGCCGTTGATCGTCCTGACCGGCGAGGCCGCCCGCCCGGTACCGGCCCTCCTGGTCCAACTCCCGCCCGCCCGCGTGGCGTTGCTGCTCTGCGCGGTCGCGGTGGTTCCCCTCACGGTGGCGGCGCTACCGACCCTACGCCGCACGGATCCGGCTCGGGCGCTGCGTGAGCAGGGGGGTGAGTGAGGTGAGCCGTCGGGTGTCGCGTGTCGTCGCGCCCTGGGTGCGGACCCGGTTGCGGGCCGCGCCCGGTGCCGCCGGCGCGCTCGCGCTGCTGGTCGCGCTGGCCGCGTGTCTGGCCGGCGCCTTCCCGCGCGCGGTCGACCGGTACGAGGACGCCGGCCTGCGGCGCGCGTTCGCGCAGGCGCAGCCCGCCCGCACCACCGTGATCGTGCAGGCGCCCGCGCCCGACCTCGGCCTGCCGGCCGGACAGCGGGCCACGGCCGTACGCCCGGCCGCGCTGGAACGGCAGTACCGGCAGATCCTCCCCACGGTCCGCAGCCCGCTGGCCGTCGACCGCGCCCAGTCGGTGTACGGCGTCGCCGGCGGCGTGAACCCGGAGGTGCCGGACGCGTTCCTGCCCCGCCCCACCGGGTTGCCCGCCCGTGTCTCGCTGTTCGCGCCGAGCGGCCTGGCCGACCACGCGCGCCTGCGCACCGGGCGCATGCCGCGCGCCGACCGCCCGGTGGACGCGAGCACCCCCGAGGTGGAGGCCGCCGTGACCGCCGCCACCGCCAAGTCCCTGCACATCAAGGTCGGTTCGGTCATCCATGTGCCCGGGGCCGGCCGTCCCCCGCTCGCGGTCCGGGTCACCGGCATCCTCGACCCGCACGACCCCGACGGCGCCTACTGGTCGACCGTGCCCCGTATGCGCACCCCGGTCCTGGTGACGATTCCCAGCCCCGGCGGGGACCCGCCGAAGTACTGGCTCGGCACGCTGCTGCTCCCCCAGGAGGCGGCGCCCGCACTGCTGGGCACGACCGCGGGCCCGTTCCGCTACTGGTTCCTCGCGCCCGACCCGCACGCCCTGCACGCCCACGACCTGGACCGGCTGAAGTCGTCCGTGGCCGCCCTGGAGTCCGGCCCCGCGCTGCAGCGGGCCCGCGCCGTCACCGACATCGACACCGACATCGGCACCGGCCTGGACGACACCCTCGGCTCCTTCGCCGAGCTGCGCTCCGGCATCGCCCCGCTGGTGTCCGTGGCCGCCGCCGGCACCGGCACGGTCGTCGCCGTCGTCCTGTTCATGACGGGCGGGCTGGCCGCCGACCGGCGCCGCGCCGAACTCGCCCTGCTGCGCGCCCGCGGCGCCTCCCTGCCCGCGCTCGCCGGCCGGCTGCTGGCCGAGACCGCCGTGGTCGCCGTACCGGCCGGCGCGCTCGGCCTGGCCACGGCCCTGCTCACGGTCCCGGTCGGCCGCACCGCGTACGCCGTGGCCGCCGCGGCCGCCGTCACCGTCACCGCCTGTGCGGCCCTGCCGCTGCGCGCCGCCCTGGCGCACCGCGCGGTGCGGGCGACGGCCGACCGCGCGGACGTGGTGGCCGTACGGCCCTCCCGGCGCCGTACGGTCGCCGAGCTGACCCTGCTGGTGCTGGCGGCCGGCGCGGTCGCGGCGCTGCGGCGGCGCGGCACGACCGGCGACCAACTGGTCGCACTGGCCCCGGTCCTGGTCGGCGTCATCGCCGCGCTGCTGCTGCTCCGCCTCTACCCGCTGCTGCTGCGCCGCCTCACCGGACCGGCGGCACGCCTGCGCGGGGCGACCGGCCATCTCTCGCTGGCCCGCGCGGGCCGCGCCCAGACCTCCGCGGTGCTGCCGCTGGTGGCACTGCTGACCGCGCTGACCACGGCGGCGTTCGGCGGCTCGGTGCTGGCGGGCGTGGCCGACGCCCGGAACCGGGCGGCACTGCTGACCGTCGGCGCCGACGCCCGCGTGGACTCCGACGCCCCGCTCCCGACAGCGGCGCCGGCCCGGGTGCGCGCCGTGGACGGGGTACGGGACATGGCGGCGGTGAGCATCGACTACCAGGCCAAGCCGGTCGACGGCCAGGATTCGGTACCGCTGGTGGGCGCGGACCCGTCGTCCTACGGCGCGCTGACGGCCCGTACCGGCCTGGGCGCCTTCCGCCCCGCCGCGTTGACGCCGCGCTCCGGCCGCCCCCTACCGGCCGTGGCCTCGCCGTCCGTCGCCTCCGAGTACGGCACCCGGCGCCCCTTCCCGGTCCGGCTGTCGGACGGCAGCACGGTCACCGTGCGCATCGCACTGGTCCGCGACGCCACGCCGGCGGTGTCCGGCGGCAACTTCCTGATCGTGAACCGGTCCGGCCTGCCCTCCCCCGCCGACCGCCCGACGGCCCTGCTGCTGACCGGGGACCGCCTGGACGCCGGCGCACTGCGGCACGCGGCCGGCGGCTCCACCACCGTCCGCCTCCTGGCCGCGGAGCGCGCCCGGTACGCCGACTCGCCCCTCCAGTCCGGGGCCGAGCACGTCTACACGGCGGCGATGGCCGCGGGCGCCGGCTTCGCCGTACTGGCCCTTCTCCTGGCCCTCCTCCGCGCGGCTCCCGAACGCGCCGCCCTGCTGGCCCGCCTGCGCACGATGGGCCTCACCCGCGCGGAAGGCCGCCGCCTGCTGATCCTGGAGTCCCTCCCGCAGGCCCTCCTCGCCGCCCTCGGCTCCACCCTGACCGGCTGGTCCACCATCCGCCTGCTCTCCCCCGGCATCGACCTGACGACCATCGCGCTGTCCTCGATCCAGTCCCCCCTGTCCGAAGCCGAGTTGAAACCGGACACCTGGTCCCTGACGGTCCCGGCGGTCCTGGTCGTGGTGGTGACGGTGGGCGTCGCGACGGCACAGGCATGGTGGACGGGCCGGAGAGGCTCGGTGCAGGAACTGAGAGCGGGGGACGGCCGATGACGGCGCGAAGCCCCGCCGCCGCTGCGAGCACTCGTGCCACTAGGCCGACGCCCACCCCACAGCAGCGGCCGCACCGCACAGCTGCGGGCAGTCGTACCACCAGGCCGGCGCCCGCCCCGCAGCGGCGGTCGTGCCCGCCTAGCTGCGGGCAGTCGTGCCGCTGGGGCGGCACGGGTGGGCGCTGGGAGTACCCCCTCTGGGGGAGGCACCCCGCGAGCGCGGGCAAGCGAAGCCGACCCCCGGCCGGCCACAGCACCGGGCACCCATGCAACACCGGCACCCGCACGGGCACCGGCACCCGGCACCCGGCACCCGGCACCCCCGCACAGGGCACCGTCCCGCAGGAGACCCGATGACCAGCAACCCCACCCTCACCGACCTGGCGGACCGCGTCGCGGAAACCCGGAACAAACCCGCCTACGGCCACGACGCCCTGATCACCTGCGACCGTCTCGTCCGCATCTTCTCCACGGACGGCATCGAGGTCCAAGCCCTCCAGGGCCTCGACCTCCTCGTCCGCGAAGGCGAGCTGATGGCCCTCGTCGGCGCCTCCGGCAGCGGCAAGTCCACCCTGATGAACATCCTCGCCGGCCTGGACACCCCCACCGCCGGCGCCGCCCGCGTCGCCGGCCACGACCTGCTCACCATGACCGCACGGGACCGCCTGGCCTACCGCCGCACCACCGTCGGCTTCGTCTGGCAGCAGACCTCCCGCAACCTGCTCCCCCACCTCACCGCCGCCCAGAACGTCGCGCTCCCCCTCCAGCTCTCCGGCACCCGCCCCCGTACCCGCGCAGGCCGCCGCGCCCGCACCGAACGCGCCCTGGAACTCCTGGAGTTGCTGCAGGTGGCCGACTGCCGAGACCGCCACCCGCGCGAACTGTCCGGCGGCCAGCAGCAGCGCGTCGCGATCGCCGTGGCCCTCGTGAACGACCCGGCGGTGCTGCTCGCCGACGAGCCCACCGGCGAACTCGACTCCCGGACGGCCGCGCAGATCTTCGACGCGTTCCGCACGGCCAACGAGACCCTCGGCACCACGATCGTCATCGTCACCCACGACCAGGCCGTGGCGGGCGAGGTCCGCCGCACGGTCGCCATCCGTGACGGCCGTACGTCCACGGAGGTGCTGCGGCGCAGCGAGATCGACGCCACGACCGGCCACGAGACGGTCGTCGCTCGCGAATACGCGATGCTCGACCGCGCCGGCCGGCTCCAGCTCCCCGCCGACTACCTCCGCGCCCTGGACATGCGTGACCGCGTGGCCCTGGAACTGGAGTCGGACCACATCGGGGTGTGGCCGGACGACACGGAATGAGCCACGTGGGCTCAGCGCACGCTGACGCCCAGCGAGCCCAGGCCCGTCCGCCGTACGGCGACGGACCCGTACGGGGTGCGCAGCCGAAGCCACGCCCCCGAGGAGAACAGCCCGGTGTCGGCCGGATCGGCGCCCGGCCGCAGGAAGCCCAGGGACTGCGCGGCGTGCACGGCCCGCACCGGAAGCCCGGTCCGCCCGATCTCCCGGGACCAGATGTCCCGCCCGATCCGGTCCAGCTCCGCCCGGGTACGGCCCTGCGGCGCCAGCTCCTCCGTACGGGACCGGAACTCGCCGACCGCCGCGGAGACGGTCGCCCGCAGCGCGTCCGGCGCGGGCAGCCCCGGCTCGGGCCGCCAGCCGCCGCGCGGCGGCAGCACTCCGGCCCAGGGCGGACCGGTGACCGCGGCCGGTACGGCGGCGGTGGCCGCGTGCTCGTCCACGGACTCCAGGAACTCACCGGCGGAGACGGTCACGTCGAGGCTGACGTCGAGGCCCTTCTCGTAGGGCTTGGCCAGCCGTACCGCACGGACGACCAGCACCTCGAAGGACGGCGGCCGGCCGAAGACGGCGAGCGTCGTACCGGCCGCCTGCAGACGCACCGCGGCTCCACGGTCGTAGTGGAGCAGCCGGGAGAGGAAGGCGGCGAGGTCGGCCGCCTCCGTCTCGTCGGCCAGGTGCAGCACCGTCATGCGGCGACGGCCTCCTCGTCGGCGTCGTCCCGGTACTTTTCGAGGAACTCCCGCTCCCCGTCGGTTATCCGGCGTGGCCGCTGCGTCTCGAAGTCGAACGGGACGACCACGGTGGAGGCCTTGACGTAGATCACGTCCGCGTCCTTCACCTCGTAGGTGACGGTGAAGGACGCGGCCCTGACCTGGGTGACCCACAGCTCGACGTCCACGGGCGTGGGCCGGTGGACGAGCTGGCGCTTGTAGTCGATCTCATGGCGCGCCACCACGGACCCCTGCTTGGACTCCTTGCCACGCAGGGACAGGAAGTCGATGCGCGCCTCCTCCAGATAGCGGAGGAAGATCGCGTTGTTGACATGTCCGTACGCGTCCATGTCCGACCAGCGCAGCGGGCAGCGATAGATGTGGCGCAAGATCGATCAGCCCCGGGTCAGCTTCTTGTAGGTGGCGCGGTGCGGACGCGCGGCGTCCGGACCCAGCCGCTCGATCTTGTTCTTCTCGTACGACTCGAAGTTGCCCTCGAACCAGAACCACTTGGAGTCGCCCTCGTAGGCGAGGATGTGGGTGGCGACGCGGTCGAGGAACCACCGGTCGTGGGAGACGACCACGGCACACCCGGGGAACTCCAGCAGAGCGTTCTCCAGGCTGCTGAGGGTCTCCACGTCCAGGTCGTTGGTGGGCTCGTCGAGGAGCAGCAGGTTGCCGCCCTGCTTGAGGGTCAGCGCCAGGTTGAGACGGTTGCGCTCACCGCCGGACAGGACGCCGGTCGGCTTCTGCTGGTCCGGGCCCTTGAAGCCGAACGCCGACACGTACGCCCGGCTCGGCATCTCGACCTGGCCGACGTTGATGTAGTCGAGCCCGTCGGACACGACCTCCCACAGCGTCTTCTTCGGGTCGAGGTTGGAGCGGCCCTGGTCGACGTAGGAGATCTTGACGGTCTCGCCGACCTTGATGTCACCGGAGTCCGGCGTCTCCAGCCCCTGGATCATCTTGAACAGCGTGGTCTTGCCGGCGCCGTTCGGGCCGATGACGCCCACGATGCCGTTGCGCGGCAGCGTGAAGCTGAGGCCGTCGACGAGGACCTTCTCACCGAAGGCCTTGTTGAGCTTGTCGACCTCGACGACGATGTTGCCCAGTCGCGGGCCCGGCGGGATCTGGATCTCCTCGAAGTCCAGCTTCCGCATCTTGTCGGCCTCGGCGGCCATCTCCTCGTACCGCGCGAGGCGGGCCTTGGACTTGGCCTGGCGCCCCTTGGCGTTGGAGCGGACCCACTCAAGTTCTTCCTTGAGCCGCTTCTGCCGCTTGGCGTCCTTCTGGCCCTCGACCTTCAGACGGGTGGCCTTGGTCTCCAGGTACGTGGAGTAGTTGCCCTCGTACGGGTAGGCGCGGCCGCGGTCGAGCTCGAGGATCCACTCGGCGACGTTGTCGAGGAAGTACCGGTCGTGAGTGATCGCGACCACGGTCCCCGGGTACTTGGCGAGGTGCTGCTCCAGCCAGTTCACCGACTCGGCGTCGAGGTGGTTGGTGGGCTCGTCGAGCAGCAGCAGGTCGGGCTGCTCCAGCAGCAGCTTGCAGAGCGCGACGCGGCGCTTCTCACCACCGGAGAGGTTGGTGACCGGCCAGTCGCCCGGGGGGCACCCGAGCGCGTCCATGGCCTGCTCCAGCTGAGCGTCCAGGTCCCACGCGTTGGCGTGGTCCAGCTCCTCCTGCAGCTTGCCCATCTCGTCGAGCAGCGCGTCCGAGTAGTCGGTCGCCATCAGCTCGGCGATCTCGTTGAACCGGTCGAGCTTGCCCTTGATCTCGGCGACACCCTCCTGGACGTTCTCCAGGACGGTCTTCTCCTCGTTCAGCGGGGGCTCCTGGAGCAGGATGCCGACGCTGTAGCCCGGGGACAGGAACGCGTCGCCGTTCGACGGCTGCTCCAGCCCCGCCATGATCTTCAGCACGGTCGACTTACCGGCACCGTTCGGCCCGACGACGCCGATCTTCGCTCCCGGCAGGAAGTTCAGGGTGACATCATCGAGGATCACCTTGTCGCCGTGCGCCTTGCGCGTCTTGCGCATGGTGTAAATGAACTCAGCCAAGAGAAACCGTCCGGCAGCTTGAAATCTGGCAGTGGGCAGATACACCCCATCTTGCCTGAACGCCAGGCTTGGGTGTTAACCCGTGTGGTCTGGGGGCTGTGACCTGGGGTTTCGTTGGTGGCGGTTGTGGCTCGTCTGTCGCTGTCGATCGCTGTTGGGTGGCCTCGGGCACCCTCGCACGGCCCAGGGACGGCCCGGCGCGGGACACGGATCAAGCACTGGAGGGGCAGGCCCGGGACCGGACCCATGGAGCATCGGGCGGCAGGCTTGACGTCGACTGTCGGCTAGCGGTTGATCGGGATCTCGTACACGATCTCGCAGTGCGCGGCGGGCACCACGATGTCCGCCGTCTCCACAGGCCGTCCATGGTCGCTGTGGTACGTCCGCCGGATGTGCGTGACGAGCGCGGCCTTCTGGATGCCGAGTATCGACGCCTCCTCGGCGGTCGCCTGCCTCGGCTCGGGCTGCTCCACGGCATGGCTGACGGTGACGCCGATCGCGGCCATTCGGTTCACGACGCCCGCCCCTGCGTGCGGCCCTCCCTCGGGGAGGACGACGAGGGTGCCGGCGGTGAGGTCGTACGGCTCCCAGCTCGTGGACAACTGCACGGGCCTGCCGTCGGCCAGGAACTCGTACGTCGTCCGGACGCACAGGTCACCCTCGGCGATGCCGAGCCGCGCCGCGATGTCCGCCGGTGCCGGGACCTTGGCGTCGGTCCGACTCTCCCAGTCCCCTTGCCTGCCCACGGCCTTCATGTCCGCCCGGAACGGCGATCCGCCGGGCTGTTCCCGGGCCGATGACCGGACGACCCGGACCCGCTGCCGGGGCTCGGCGACGTACGTGCCCGACCCGGCGCGGCCTTCCAGCACACCCTGGGAGATCAGCAGCTCCTGCGCGCGGCGGACGACGTTCTCGCCCACGCCGCACTCCTGGCCGATCTGGGCGCGAGAGGGCAGACGGTCCCCCGGCTCCCATACATGCTCCGCGATCCGCCGCCGGAGTTCGTCGGCGATGCGGAGATAGGGCGGCTGCTCAGACATATGGAAAATCTAGTCCACTAGCAATCTAGTTAACTAGCTTTACTGAAGGTGATCGCGGTTGACGGAGGCTGCCCTGTGCCCGCTTCGGGAGTTAGCGCGGCAGCCATCGCTGCCCGGCTGTCGGCCGTCGGGCTCCCCGCACGCGTGGAGGAGCACGACCGGTACGCGTCGGTCGAAGCGGAAGTGCCGGACTCGCTCTCCGCCGATCTATGGCGGGAGGTCCTGGAAGCGGTGGCGGAAGCCGATCGGTTCGGTCTCGTCGCCACCAGCCTGAACGGCCGCACCCTCTGGGCGGTCGTACGCAGAGCGGTCCCCACGACGGGCGATGTCGGGGGGACCTGCCATCAGCGATAGGAGCTGAGCAGCGTGCTCAACCGTATCCGCCGTGCCTTCTCGCTCACCAGAGCGCGGTGCGCCCCCAAGGGCAGGCATCGCCGCCCCTTAGCGCCCTTCCGGCCACCAGCCACACCCGCCTTTCCCGCGTCCGCTGACGCGTCGACGGTCATCCTGGGCCGGGCTTCCGGCAGCGCGAACCACCGACACCCGCTCAGGGGCGAAGAGAACGCACTCGTCCGCCCATACGCCCTGGCCTGGGAAGAGCGAGCACGGCCGCATGTGGTGGTAGTCGCTTCCCACCTGCCCGCTGAGGCCTGGTCATGCCTCGCGGGGGTCCGCTGATGCCTCCTCGCCAACAGCCCCGCATCGCCGATGCCTGGACCGTTCCCTACCGGTCGACTGCCTGCCGTATCGGCACGCACCTTGCCTGCACGGAGTCCTCGGCGGTCTGCGCACCGATCGACCTGCCGGTCGTCTACGAGACGTACGCCTGCCCGTGTCACTCGGCGTCCCACCACTCGACGCCCGCGGAGGTGGAGCGATGAGGGGCTGGGCACCTGGCGGCACGCTGGCGTCCAACGTCGAGATCACCGCGGCCACCGTGCAGCGCCGCGACATCATCCAACTCGGCGGCAGAGCATGCCGGGTGAGCGACCTCTTCCAACTCCCTCAGGGGGCCAAGCAACTCCTCTTCGCGTCAGGCGAGCTGCTGACCATACACGCGCGTACCCGGCTCGCCGCTGTTCGCGTGCTGAGAAGGCGGTGACCCGGTTCGTGCCTCCACGCCATCACGACATCGCCGACGATCTCCGGCTGCAGATCACGACCGGTCGCATGAAGCCGGGTGAACGTCTTCCATCCGAGGCCGACCTCGCCGACCGATACAAGGTCAGCACGGTGACACTGCGAAGTGCCCTCGCGGTCCTCCAGGGCGAAGGCCTGGTCGAGAAGATCCACGGCAAGGGCAACTTCGTCCGTCGCCCACCCCGCAAGATCGTGTACGTCGGTGGATGGGGGACGCTGGACCCGTGGACCGCTGCTGAAGCGGTGCTGCGTGTCACCGTGCGCACCACCATGGTTCAGGCAGACAGCCGTCTGACGACGTTGCTCAAGGTGCCGACGGGCAGCCCCCTCGCCGAGTTCTTGTGCATCAGCCACGAGCGAGAGTCACCGCACGGACTGGCCCGCATCTACATCCCGCACGACCTGGTCCCGGCCGGAGTGCTGAACGACGAACTCTCCTGGCAGGAGACCGCCCTACGGCTTGCCGTTCTGGGCTCGCCGCCGGCAACCGTCCGGGAGACGGTATGTGCCCGCCCACCGACACCGGATGAAGCATCGGCCCTCCGGACCGGCTCCTCCAAGACAGTCCTCGCGATCACGCGCGTCGCGACCGACACCGCCGGGCGAGTCATCGAGGCCGCCCCTCTGACGTTCCCACGGGACCGCGTCGACGCGGTCTTCACCACCCACCACGTGACCGATGAGAGGCAGACGCAAGGATGACGGCACCGAACGAACTACGACTCCTCCCGTGGTCGGGGCCGGAAGGCAAGCCCTGCTACCTGAACACCGACGACAAGGGCGGCTACATGTCCCGCCTGACGGACAGCATCGAAGCGGTCCAACTGGGAACGGCAGCCGAGCTGCTGGAGCATGCCTCGGACACCCTCGACGACCACGACCAGGGCCCGGAGAACCTGCGACGGTTGGCCAAGGAACTGACCGGGGCATTGCGAGACGTGCTCCGCGTCGCAACCAGCCGCGGTCACCTCCTGGCAGTGAGCGATCCTCATCGCCCCTGAAAGGGAGACGGCGCGTTTGGCGGCTACAGCCCGCTCAGTGCGGCCCAACTTTCCGGTCTACTGATCACCGGTTTCACTGACCGGCGGAACAGAGGAAACCCACGCCTCTGACCAGTTCAGATGCCCGTGGGCTTCTGTCGTTGTTGGTCGGCGTCGGACGTCCTCGCACGGCCCAGGGACGGCCCGGAGTGCTGATGGCTGGGCGGGAACCCGCAAGGAAGCGGTGTCGCAGGGATCGGCTACGTTGCACGGATGACTGACACGGATCCGCTCGTGCCGGCACTCACCGGCCTGCTCGTTGACATCGTTTGGTGGCTGGAGGGCTGCGGGGACGAGGAAGTGGATCCGGACTCCGCGGTGAAGATGATGGAGAGCGTGGGCTGGGTGCTGCTGCAACTGCCCTCAGACCAACGCGAACGACTCCTGCAGGCGCTCGCAGACTTGGCCGAAGTGGAGCAAGACCCTGTACGGCGCGAGTTCCTGGAGTCATTTCCCGTCGCCATCGGCATGGTCGAGGATGAGGAGAGCTGAGCGCGGGTCTGGCTACTGGGAGCCAGTTCAGCCACAACTGATCACGGGCGGCCGTGACCTGCGGCCGCCTTATCGATCAACGTCCTGACCTGCGGTTGAGCTGTTGGCAGTTGTCGGCGTTGGTCATCGTTGAGCGTCCTTCCACGACCCGAGTACGGCCCGGGAAGGCGCTCATGCGTGAGCACCGCTTTAGGAGTTCGATCCCCCTCCTACGTTGAGTGCTGAAACAGGGCTTGGCGCTCGCGCCTCGATCCGGCTGTAGCCGCCTCGGGGCCTGATCGTTCGCTGCTGTTGATGTCAGCTGCTGATGTCAACCCGACGATCTATGCGCTGATTGGCAACTCTGGTTCCCTGGCGCGTTGGGACCCGCAGCTCCTTGAGGCGGCCGCAGAACGCGTTGCCGCGGTTCTGAGGTTCAGCGGCAGGTCGAGTTGGCCAATGAGTGCGACTCCGTGGTTGACGGTTCGCTGTGCTCGATCCAGCACACTTGCACGTTCTGCGCCGTCCACTGGCTGAGGGCGGCCTCGCTGGCCGTGCCGAAGGTCATGCCCTTGCCGCTGCCTACGCGGCGCAACTCAAGCCCGAGCAGGCACCCGAGGGTGAGCCGTAGCGTCAGCACAGGACGCCCGGGCCTTCCCGACTAGTCAAGGATGCTGTCGGCGCTCGACTGAGGGACCTGGAGGATGCGCCGGACCCGGCCCGCCATGCCCCGGACCGGGAGGTAGATCCGGGTGCCGCCGGATCGGGCAGAGGTGATGAGACCCGCCCCGGCGAGCCGCTGTACTGCGTCCGGAACGAGCTCCCGGTGCTTGGCGTCCAGGCCGCGGAAGAGCGCGGACTCCTTCCGCCCTGTGCCACGCTGGGCGTAGACCTTCTTCAGTATCGTGAGCAGGACCTTGTTCATCGGCGTCGTCTTCAGGGCGAGAATGCCCTTGATGGTGCCCCAAGCCCTCATCCAAGAGCGCCCCAATTTTCGTGAGCCTGAAGCACCGAGCGCCCCACGATCTGCCCGACACGGATGAGCGCCGGCCTCCGTGCGCTGACATCCCAACGTATCCACCGGTGTACGCGGTTCTGGGTGCTGATCCCGTTCGCCACATGCTGCGGGGCTATGCCGACGTAGAGGTAGGCGGCCGGCATCCAACTTGGGATGGGGCGCCCTCTCGAGGTGCCACCCGTAGACGCTGCGACCGGTGGTTCCGGGCGACAGAGACCACGATGAGGCCGAGAAGGCTGCTGTAGACCGGCCCGGTTTTCCATGAACCGTGGATGGTGGCCGACGTGCCGGTGACCGCCAGGGCGCCGACCGCTGCCGACCGCTGCCGACAGGGTGCCCAGGGGGCCCATGGTGAGTGCGGCAAGCGCCGGCATCGCAGTGAGGAGCGGCCCGGTGTACATGGAGTGCATCGGCGAGAGTTCCATGCCGAGTCCCAGGAGCAGGACCGCGAACGGCACGCGTTGCTCCAGCCTGAGGAGGAGGCACTCATGATCGCCCGCTCCCGACCCGAGAGAAGCGCGGAAGGGCCACCGCATGGGAACAAGGGCCACCGCATGAGAACAGCGTCCCTCTTGGCCGTCAGATCTTCCAACCCCGCCGAGAACATGATCTGCCGGCCACGCGCGACGCTCTTGGAAACCACCCGGTGATTCCCCGTCCCATCGGGCACGGAAGGGGCACGGTCGCCTTCTGATCCGAGGTCTCATGGGCTGGTCGGACTGCTGTCAGCGTCGAGATACGCCGTCCCCGTGAGGGGAGAGGGCCAGAAGCGGCATACCCGTTCCCGACGCCCGGGCGGCGCTGTCCTCCGGCGGACGTCGTCAGCCGTCGGCCTGTTCGCGCTTGCGCAGCAGGACCAGGACCGCGCCGCCGATCACCACGAATCCGATGGCCACGCCGGCGATCAGCGGGGTGATCGCGGAGCCGCCCGTCGCGGCGAGGTTGGTGTCGGGGGCCGTGGTGCCGCCGACCGAGGCGGGGCTGGGCTCGTTGTGGGCCTGGGTCGTCTGCGTGGTGATCGCGTCCTGTGTCTTGCAGTCGAGGACTCCGGTGAAGCGGTGGCTGAAGCCGTCGGCTCCGGTGATCGTGAAGTCGTAGGCCTGGTCCTCCTGGAGCGGCACGGTCACCGTGCGGGAGGCGCCCGCGGGGATGGTGTGCTCGGCGCCCATCAGCTCGAAGGTGAAGGGCTTGTCGCCCTTGTTGGCCGCGAAGATGTCCAGGCCGCCCTTGGCGCAGTTCTTCCGGGCCGACACCGCCGGTATGGCACCCGCGGCCGCCCAGGTGGCGGTCGCGGTCGCGGAGACCGTGGACTCGCTGGAGCCGGCCAGGATCTGGGTCTGGCTGCGGCTGTCGGAGGCAAAGGCACGGCCCACCGGCACCGTGGTCGACGCCTGCACGCTCAGCTGCGCCGTGCCGTTCGTGGCGTCCTCGGGTATGTCGAAGTACAGCTGGGTGCCGTCCTGTGCGGACGTCATCACCTTGCCGGTCCTGTCGATGATCCGCACCCCGCTGGTGGACGCGTCCGGTGGCGGACTCACCGTGACGGTGCCCGCGTTGGTGTGCACGGTCACCGGTCCCAGCACGTCGCCCGGCCGACCGGAGACCGCCGGCGGGTCCAGGGTCAGCGAGGCCTGCGGTTCGCCGAGGTCGCGGGCGCTCTTCTGCAGATAGTCGGCGAGCTTCTCGGCCTGCGGGCCGACGGCGTCGACCTTCGCGTGGTCGGAGTATCGCCAGATGGCCACCTGGGTGCCGGCCGCCGCGTCCTGCTCGGTCAGGGTGCCGACGCCGGCCCGGCGGGCGAGCGCGGCCAGGTCGTTGACCTGGGGATAGGAGTTCTGCAGGATCCAGCGGATCCGGCCGGCGTCCCTGTTGCCGCCCAGCGAGGTGCCGCTCCAGGGCGTCTCCTGGTAGAGGGCGTCGCGCTGGGTGGGGTTGTGGAGGTCGACGCAGTACGTCTGGAGGGTGCCGCCGCCGTCGACGGACATCTCGAACAGGCCCGCCGCCACGCGCTGGTCGCCGCCGTCCTCGTGGATCACTGCCTCGCCGTAGGTCTTCAGACCGTTGATCGTGGCCGTCGCACCGCCCTGGGTCTGCGGTGTCCCGTCGGCCACGGCTGTACCGGCGCCGGACAGCACACCGGCCGCCACGAGTCCGGTCACCGTCGTGGCGGCGGCCAGGCGGGCCGCTCCGGCGGAACGGCGGAACCCACTGAACGCAGCAAGCACAGAATTCCCCTTCGAGCAGGACCCGTTGGACGTGGGGGACGGTCCCACCAGCAGAATCGGCAGCCCCTAGGGGCACGCCCGGCATCCTATGGATCAGCCGGAGCCTCTCCCGCCGGTCGGATGATCCGATGGGCGATCCGATCCGTAATCGTTATCGCCGGGACCGTCCATGAGCTGGGCATATCGACAAATCCACCGGTTCGTACGGGGAGTTCGGCAACCGGGTGCCCCCGCGGTGACCGGGTTCACAGCCCGGCTCGGCCTCGCCGGAGCCGGATACTGATGTCACGTCACCGCGACTGCTTCCGCCGCCTGTTGAGGCGCACCGCTCCCCTCGTCCGGGGTGTCAGCGGGACGCGGTGTCTCCCAGTTCGGCTCCGGCCGGGTCGCCGTCGGAGGTGCCTCCGGTTTGGCCGAGCGCTGGAAGGCGGCCGTACCGCGTGAGAGGTCGTGGCCGATCGCCACGGCGTCGATGTCGGCGGAGGCCCACTGCTGCTGCCCGTCGCGCACCTCCGTGCGCACCTTCAGCCGGCCCTGCACGAGGACCGGCTGGCCCACCTCCACGCACGCGGGCACGTTCACCGCGAGCTGGCGGTTGGCCCACACCGTGAAGAAGTTGGTGCCCGTCCGTCCAGATGCTCCTCTCCCGGTCCCAATAGCGCGCGGTCACCGCCAGCCGGAACCGGGCCGACGGACCCGCCGCCGACTCCCGGTACACCGGCTGGGTCGCCACGTTGCCCACCACGCACACGATGGTCTCGTTCACGTCCTCACTCCCCTCCTCCGCCCGGCCCCTTCCAGCCGGGCGGACATGCGCACGGGGCCATCCCGTACGGCTGCGTCTGTCATGCGGCTCTCCCGTTCGGGTCTCCCGTGCGGGCGTGCGGGCCCTGTTCGGGTCTGTCGTGCGGGCCCGTTCGGGTCTGTCGTGCGGGCGCGTACGACCGCCGTACGTGCCCGCACGTCCCGCCGATCGCGCGCACCGTCCGCCGTCCCTCCGGCCGGACCCGCCGTGCGATCGCCGCGCACCCAGACTGCCTCCGCCCGGCCGAGCCCGCTGGGAGCTGTGGACGACCACCCCACCTGTGGAAAACCCCGCCACCCGCACGAGTGACCCCGGTCGCCGGCGGCCCTCCTCACCCCGCCCGGAACACCGCTGAAGAGCCCCCTGAGCACACCCGAGTCCCCTCCCCGAAACCGCCGAGGGGCCCCGGAAACACCGAGGCCCCTCGCGCTCACATCTCACCCGCTCCGAGCGGGCTCTCACCCCACTCCGGCCCCACTCCGTGCGACGCGCCCGTACTGCTCCCGTACCTCCCGGTACCGCAAGAGCTCAGCCGCCACCGGATCGAGCACCCGGGCCCGGCCACAGCCGGCGGCCGCCTCCCGGAGCCGGCGTTCCGCCTCCTGGCCGTAGCGCCGGGCCGGGCCTCTCGCCGCCATCCGGCTGCTCCACTCCACCAGCGGTCCCCCGACGATCCCGCACACCATCAGCAGCACCGGAACCCCGAGATTGGGCGCCATGGCACCGACGATCTGGCCGAACAGCCACAGGCCGCCCACGACCTGCAGCAGGGTCATCGCCGCCTGGACCAGCACCGCCGCCGGCCACCACCCCGGCCGCGGCGGCCGGCCCGGGGGCAGTCCCGCCCGCGCCGCCAGGTCGTCCAGCGCCTCCGACAACCCCTGCGACCCGCGTACGGCCGCCTCACGCACCGCCTGCGCCCACGGCGCCGGCAGCCCGGCCGAGGCCCGGTCGGACACCGTACGGACCGCCTGTTCGACGCGCTGACGGGCCGTGGCCTCCTCGTCGGGCTGGGCCGCCCGTACCGGCATGCGGCCCGTGCCGGATTCGCCCCGGGACTGGTACCAGCGCCACAGCCGCAGCCAGGGCGTGCCGCAGGCCCGGTTGGCGTTGCGCAGCCAGGCCCGCTCGGCGGCCTCGCCCGCCGCGGTGGCGCCCACCGCGTCCGCGAGCCGGTCCGCGAACTCCTCGCGCGCCTCCTCGCTGAGGCCGACCCGCCGCCCGGCGGCGTACACGGGGCGCAGATCGGCCGCGGCGGCGTCCACGTCGGCCGACACCCGGCGGGCCGCCGCGCCGCGCTCCGCCACGAACTGGCCGAGGCTCTCGCGCAGGTCGCCGACGCCGTCGCCGGTGAGCGCGGACAGCGCGAGCACGGTGGCGCCCGGTTCGCCGTGCTCTCCGAGCGCGATGCCGTCCTCGTCCAGCAGCCGGCGCAGATCGTCCAGGACCTGGTCGGCGGCCTCCCCGGGCAGCCGGTCGATCTGGTTGAGGACGACGAACATGATCTCCGCGTGGCCGGCCATGGGCCGCAGATAGCGCTCGTGCAGCACGGCGTCGGCGTACTTCTCCGGGTCGACCACCCAGATCACCGCGTCGACCAGCTTAAGGATCCGGTCCACCTGCTTGCGGTGCTCCACGGCGGCGGAGTCGTGGTCGGGCAGGTCGATCAGGACCAGCCCGCGCAACTGCGCCTCGGCCTCCGGGCTCTGCAGCGGACGGCGGCGCAGCCGGCCCGGGATGCCGAGCCGGTCGATGAGGCCCGCCGCACCGTCGCTCCAACTGCACGCGATGGGCGCGGCGGTGGTCGGACGTCGTACGCCGGTCTCCGAAATGGCCACTCCGGCAAGGGCGTTGAACAACAGCGACTTACCGCTGCCGGTCGCGCCCGCGATGGCCACGACGGTGTGCCGGCCGGAGAGCTTGCGGCGGGCGGCCGCCTCGTCCAGTACCCGGCCCGCCTCGGCGAGGATATCGCCCTCCAGGCGGGTCCGGGAGAGTCCGACCAGCTCGCGCAGGGCGTCCAGCCGGGAGCGCAGGCGGCCGTCGTACGCCAACGGGACCGGGGTCTGGCTGCCGGGACTGCGGCTGCCGCTCTCCAGGGCGGTGACGCGTTCGGCGGCGAGGGCGGCGGCCATCGCCTCCGTGACGCGCCGGGCGATGAGGCCGTCGTCCCAGGGCTCGGAGGACTCGGAGGAGTCGTGGGAGCCGGAGGAGTCGGGGGGCTCCGCGGACTCGGGAGACCGGGGAGCCTCCGACGGCCGCGAGGACGCCGACGACGACGGGGGCTCCGAGGGCTTGTGCGACCCGGGGGCGGCGTCCGCGTCCGCGGTTGTGCGGGAGGCGGGGGTCGGCGCGAACGCGGGCATGGGTTTGAGGGACGGCAGAGGCGGCAGCAGGGGCAGGGGTTTGACGGGTTTGGTCGTCGGGATGACTTCGTTTGTCGTGATGGCTTGTGCCCCCGTGACTGATTTGGCGGTGGGAGTCGGTTCGGGTGTGGGGATGGGATTGGGTTGGGGGGCGGATGTGGTTCGAGGCGTGGATGTGGCTCCGGGGGTGGTGGCGTCGCCGGCGGGATGCGGGAGCGGGTGCGGGTGCGGCAGATAGAGCTGCGTGCCGCCGCCCCCGGTGTCCGCGTGCTTCCCCGGCTGTGTGTCGAGGTTCATCCGATCCGCGGCCTCGACTTCGCCATCGCCCTCGTTCGTGCCCTCACCGGCGTCCGGGCGGTCGTCGGAGTTGCCGGAGGCGTCCGGCCCTGCACCAGGACCGGAACCGGGATCACCCAGCCCGTCTCCGTCGTCCGCTCTGCTGGGGCCACCCCCAGGACGCTCTGCAGGCTCGGTCATACCTGCGCCGTACTCGACACGATCCACGTACTCGAAGCGGTCCGCGTGATTGACGCGACCGATGTGTTTCACGCGGTCGGCGTGATCCACGCGACTCATGTTCTCGAGGCGATCACCGTGCTCCACCACCTCGGGCATCACGTGACGGCCGTGTTCCACGTGACCGCCGTGTTCCACGTGACCGCCGTACTCCACATGCCCGCCGTGTTCCAGGTACCCGGTACCGCTGTCGTTGCCGTGGCTGCCGTGCTCCATGTCCCTCATGCGTCCTGCGTGCCTCATGTGGTTGGTGTGATCCGTGTGGTCCTGGTCAGTGACGGCGGTCACCGGTCACCTCTCCTTCTGCAGTACCGACAGCGCGGCGATGAGTTCGGCCTGGGGCTCGGGATGGACGTCCAGGGCGTCGAGCGGGCCGAGGCGCCGCTCGCGTTCCGTGTGCAGGACGCGGTCCACGTGTTCACCCAGCAGCCGCCCGGCCCGGTCGCGCAGCCGCAGCGCGCCGTGCGCCCCGATTCGCTCGGCAAGCCCCTCGCCCGCGCTGCGCGCCCGGCGTCCGCCGAGCAGGGCGGTGGCGACCAGGGCGGCGACGACGTCCGGGTCGGGTGCGGCGGTGGCACGATCCAGTTCGCGTACCTCGTCCTCGGCGTACTCCTCCAGCTCGCGCCGCCAGCGGCGTACGGCGACACCGATGCGGTGTTCGGCGCTCTCCGCGGAGCACTCGCCGGCGGCGAGGGCCGGGCCGGCTCCGGCCGGCTCGCGCCGCCAGGCCTCGTCGATGCGCTCGTCGGCGGCGGTGACGGAGCACAGCAGCAGGGCGGCCAGGCTCGCCACGAGCGCGTCAAGAAGTTCGGCGGGGGTGCAGTCCAGGGGGAAGGCCCGCCAGCGTTTGAGGGCGTCCCCGGCGAGTACGGCGCCGGACTGGAGCCGGCCACGCACGCGCGCTTGCTCGCCTTCGTAGGCGGCGTCCACGGCGGAGATGAGCCGGACGGCGGCGGCGTGCTGGGCGGCGGCGGCATTGGCCAGCTCGGGCATGCGGGACTTGAGGGAGTCGAGGAGACCGTACGCCGTACGGGCCATGACATGCTGCCGGGCGGCGGGGTCCTGCGCGTGGTGCTCGAGCCAGTTCTTCAGCGGCGCGACGGCGGTGGCGGGCAGCAGCCCGGCGCCCCAGGCGGACTCGGGTAGCTCGGGCACGGTGAAGCGGGGTACGTCGCCGAGCCCGGCCTTGGTGAGCAGGGCGCCGTACTGCCGGGAGACCTCCGAGACGACCTGGTGGGGCACGCGGTCCAGGACGGTGACCAGGGTGGCGTCGTACTCCTTGGCGGTGCGCAGGAGGTGCCAGGGGACGGCGTCGGCGTAGCGGGCGGCCGTGGTGACCATGATCCAGACGTCGGCGGCGCAGATCAGCTCGGCGGCGAGGACGCGGTTGTCCGCGACCAGGGAGTCGATGTCGGGGGCGTCGAGGAGGGCGAGTCCGCGCGGGAGGGTCTCGGCGCTCTCCACGCGCAGCACGCGCGCGGGGTGGTCGCCGGGGAGCAGGAGCTCGTCGGAGTCCTCGTCGCGCCCCCACACGCGCGTGAGGTCGGGAAGCAGGCGCATGCAGCTGAACCAGTGATGATCGTCCGGATGGCAGACGAGCACCGGCATCCTGGTGGTCGGCCGCAGCACGCCCGCCTCGCTCACCGGGCGGCCGACGAGCGAATTGACGAGCGTCGACTTGCCGGCGCCGGTGGACCCGCCGACGACGGCCAGCAGCGGCGCATCGGGCTCCCGTAGGCGCGGTAGTAGGTAGTCGTCGAGCTGCGCCAGGAGTTCGTCGCGGTTGGCACGCGCGCGTGGGGCACCGGGCAGGGGCAGCGGAAAGCGTGCGGCGGCGACACGGTCGCGCAGTGCGGAGAGTGTGTCGAGCAGCTGGGGCCGTACGTCCAAGGTCACCACATGCGAAGAATGCCCAATTTTGGGGGATTTCTGAAGCATATGGATACGTCTGCGCGCCGACGGGACAGAAAGGATGCAAGGGACGACTGGGACACAGGCACAGCCCAGGCATAACGAGTGCACAACACCCGGTGCGTCGCACGCCAAAAGCGGTGCACGATTCGTACCTGCCTGCGATTATCGGGATCGCTTCACCAAACCTCCACATCGAGCCACGGAGGCGAAGCGACAGGGTCGAGGAACAGGGAGCTTTATCCTTGGTCCCGCCACCAGGCCCCCGTAGCTCAGTGGATAGAGCAGGCGCCTTCTAAGCGCTTGGCCGCAGGTTCGAGTCCTGCCGGGGGCGCCAGGCTTCGCCCTCCCGCCTGGGAGGGCTTTTTGCTGGTCAGGGTGGGTGCGGGTCGACGCGACGAAGCCCCGGACGCCCTGTTGATGATCAAGGGCAGACTCCGGGACTGTCCGGCTGTCACCGGGTTTTCGCGGGTGGCCGTGTCGAATACGTGTCGAAGTTCTCGACCGGGGGAAGATCAGCCAGCGTCCGGCAGCTCCGTCTCGGGGAGATCGCCCGCGGCCTCCAGTCGCCGTTTCAGGTCCGGCGGCTGCCCGTCGACGTATCGGGCGTAGGTCGCCAGGAGGACGGCGACGCTGTTCCCGGCCCACTCGGCCACTTGGGCGGACGGGATGCCGTCGTTGAGCCACTTGGTCAGGCGCGTGTTCCGGTTGTCGTACACGCGCCGTCCGGTGGGCGACTCGAAGACGTGCGGGGGCAGTACGGCCTTACGCGCGCTGCGCCACGCCCGGCGGATGACGGAGCCGGCGAGGATGCCGCCGGACTCGCCCTGGAAGAGCAGATCACCTGGCTCGAGCTGTTCGTCGGCGATGTGCTGCCGGAGGATGCGCGTCAGGGCCGGATGGCCCGGCACCGTGCTGTCTCACCCTCCGCGCGGCCTTTGAGGTCGCGTTGTTCGTGGATCTCCCCCGTGTCGGTCCACTGCTTCCCGACTTCCGGGGTCGCCGTGTGGATCAGCAGCTCACACCATTGGTCGTCGGCGTCGGGTGCGGGCAGGGTGACGTCCTCCACGCGCATGGCTACGGCTTCCTCGGGTCGTGGGCCGCAGTAGTACAGCGTGGCGAAGAAGGCGTGGAGCCGCTTGCCGCCGCGCGGCCGGCGCCGTATCCAGTCGAGGATTGCCGCCGCCTGCTCGGGGTTCAGCAAGGACCGCTTGTCCACGGCGTTCGTGGTCTTCGTGGCGGCCGTCGACTCAGGGATCGGCCCAAACGCCCCCAGAGGCAGGTGCGGCTCGATCAACTCCCACTCGGCATCGGTCAGATCACCACGAGTCACGCGACCGGTCTACCGCAGCCAGCGCCCTCCTGAAGCCGGAATGACCGATCCCGTGATCTCAACCCAGAACACGCCCTAACGGGCAGGTCCACAAGCCTGCCCGATCCGCGGGCCAGCGTAAGGGGCCATGATCACTCGCGCCAAGGCAGCTCCAGCCCAAAAGCCGATACACCGACCACGGTCATACGCTGACCACCCATTTGGCGAGAGGCGAGAAACGTGGCCCTGGTTGCCTCAGCTGCCAACGCCTCTGTGACCCCATGCCCCGCAGGGCAGCGACATCTGACGCGCGATGAGGGGCGAAGCGACAACGACATCCGGGCGGGCGTTCGTCGGATCGTCGCGGCGCTCCTCGACCGCCCCTCATGAGCTGAAGGCGCCCGGAACAGGGGTCAATAGGCCGCGAGCAACTGCTCGAGCAGAGCCGCGGTGGCTTCGCCGGTCGAGGTCCGCGTTACGACGTTGAACTCCCAGGTGATGCGCTCGTTCAGAGGGACGACTGCGATGCCTTCGCTTGGCGGGATCAGCAGTTCGGGAAGCAGCGCGATGCCGAGGCCGTTGGCGACGAAGACCGGGATCGAGCTGGTCTCGGTCACCTCGGCACTGACGTCGCGCACAACCCCGCGCGCGCTGAGCGCGGCGTCGAGGACGTCACGATTGCCGAAACCGACAGGCGCGTCTACGAAGCGCTCATCCACGAGGTCTTTCAGCGCTAGTCCCGCGCGCGACGCGAGTTCATGGTCGGCCGCGAGGATGACCGCGTAGGGCGTTGTGGCGAGCCGGTGCACGGCAAGGCCTGGGCCCGCGGTGGCCGCTGGGAGCCCGTACAAGCTGAGATCGAGCCGCCCCCGCCGCACGGCGTCGGCGAGCTCCGCCGAGCCAGACGGAGACGCGCGCAGTCGGAGGTCGACGAGCGGGTGTTCGCGGTGGAAGGCGCCGATGACGCGCGGGATCGCGAGGTAGCTCACGCTGGAGAACACCCCGATGCGCAGCTCGCCCCGCAGTTCGCCTCGCGGGTCGGCTGCGGTGCGGGCGCGCGCCTCGGCGTCGGCGAGCGCGCGAAGCGCGGGCAGCACCGCCTCTCCAGCGGCGGTGATCCGCACCCCTCGCTGGTCTCGCTCGAAGAGCGCAGTGCCGAGCTCTCGTTCCAGCGCCCGAACGCCGGCGGAGACGGTCGACTGTGCTGCGTAGACCCGTTGCGCGGCACGGGTGAAGCTCAGCTCGTCGGCGACCGCGATCGCGTACTCGATCAGTCGGGTTTCCATCTCTCCGCCTATTTGCTCCATCGTTTATGTCGATGACTATGAACAAGAGTATGCGTTGGACGCGATGACAGGAGGCGCCGAGCATGCAGGTATGACGACAACCGCGGCTTCCGCCCAGCCTCCAGCCACCGAACGACTCCCGCATGGGGCGGGGTTCTGGATCATCGCGCTCGCCTTCGGCACCGAGCTCGCGTTCTGCGCCGTCCCGACGCCCCTCTACGCGATCTACCAGCAGCGCGACGGCTTCCCGACGATCGTCCTCACCATCATCTTCGCCGCATACGCGGTCGGGGTCATGCTGAGCCTGTATCTCGCGGGCCATGTCTCCGACTGGCTCGGACGCCGACGCGTGATCCTCGGCTCGCTCCTCATCAACCTGCTGGCCGCGATCCTCTTCCTCGTCTGGAACGACGTCGCCGGCCTCATCGTCGCCCGCTTCATCAGCGGACTCGGCATCGGCATCCTCACCGCCACGGCGACCGCACACCTCTCCGAGCTCGGCGCGGCGGCCAACCACGCCAAAGGCCGCGTCGCCCTCGTGTCGACTTTCGCAAACCTCGGCGGCATCGGTCTCGGCCCTCTGATCGGCGGGTTCATCGCGACATGGTCCACGCGACCGCTCATCGCGCCCTACGTGGCCTTCGCCATCCTCCTGGTCGTCGAAGGGATCCTGGTCGCCTTCGTTCCCGAGACGGTCGAGCGCCGTGAGGAGCGCCCTGCCTACCGGCCGCAGCGCGTCGCAGTGCCGGCGGCAGGGAGGGGCGCGTTCTGGGCGGCCGGAGCGGCGGCGTTCGGGGCGTTCGCAGTGTTCGGCACATTCATGGGACTGTCCTCGACCTTCCTCGTCAGTCTCCTCGGGCTGCATTCGCACCTGCTCGCCGGCCTGGCGCCATTCGTCGTTTTCATGGCGGCAGCCCTCGCGCAGATCGTCACCGTGCGGCTGGCGATGCGCCCTCAGATCGGGCGCGCCATCGCGCTCGCCGCGCTCGGGCTCGTGAGCATCGGTGTTGCCGCCATCGTCGCCTCGCTTCCGCTCTTCCTCATAGGCGGCGGGGTCGCGGGCGCAGGGATCGGCATCCTGTTCCGAGCCGCCCTCGGCACCGTCGCCGCGGTCGCGGATGCGGAGCATCGAGGCGAGGCGCTCGCCGGCATCTTCCTCATCGCCTACGCCGGCATGACCATCCCGCCGCTACTCACGGCCGCCGCGCTCAGAGTCTGGCCCACAGTCGCCGTGCTTGTCGGCCTTGTCACCCTCGCCGCGATCCTCGTCGCAATCTCCGGCTCCCGGATGCTTCGCCGCTCAACAGATCAGATGAAGGCGGTTCGCCATTAACGCTGCGTTCCGCTGGGGCTCGGGCGAACCTCCGCGTTGCTAAGACGTCATCTCAATCTAAAACTGACGATCATGTTCGGGCTGACTACAGCGTTCGGAGAGCTCTCGCTCCTTCTTGACCTACCCGATCCCTGGACCACGATCATTGACGTGATTGCCCGTGCGCTCGCCCTCACCGCTGTGTTCATGGTCTTCCGGACGGTTTTCATCCTTTTCATGCGCGGCACTCGGCGGGTGTTTCGACGCCGAGGAGTGGACGCCAACATCTGACAGCAACAGCCGCAGTTGCTGGAACGTTGGGGCACTTGGCACCTGTCATCTGACGGCAGTCTGACGGCAACGACAACGGACGTCAGCGTACACAGCGGTATGTCACGGGGTGTCTAGGTCTGTCGTTCTCGGGCCGGATCATGATCCTGGCCGCACGATCAACTCGCCTGAAAGCAGAAGGTCGGATGTGCCCTGCGTGCCCGCCGCGTGCCCGATCCGGCGGGACGCAACGGGGACTCACGGGGAACAGCGGCGCCAATCGCGCTCCGGCCCAGGTCAGCGAGTTGCCAGGTCAGCCGCCACCCGTATACGGCGTCTTCCAAACCGGTGCTCTCGGAGCCACGCGGCGCCGTTCGACTAGGCATCGAGCGTCATGAAGAGACTGTTGAGGCCCTCCGCCAGCAACGGGTGCGTGAAGATGGCGTTCGCCATGGCGGTGTACGGGAGCTTGCCCAGCATGGCGACCTGGATGATCGTCATGATCTCGCCACCTTCTGGGCCGAGCACGGCGGCGCCGAGGATCTGCTGGGTGTCCGCGTCGACGACGGCCTTCATGAAGCCGCGCGTCTCCCCGGTCTCGAGGGCCCGGATGACGGCGCTCATCGGTAGCTTCGCGACGCGGACCGCGCGGTTTTGCTCCCTGGCCTGCCGCTCGGTCATGCCGACGCGGCCGAGCTGCGGGTCGATGAACACGGTGTACGGGACGATCCTGTCCCGCGTGCTCGCCTTCTCGCGGCCGAGCAGGTTGGCGTGCAGGATCCGGTAATCGTCGTAGGAAGAGTGGGTGAAGGCCGGGCCGCCCTTGACGTCCCCCATGGCGTAGACGCCGGGGACGGAGGTTTCCAGGTACTCATCGACCTCGATGAAGCCGTTGCCGTGCAGCCGGATGCCGGCCGTCGCCGGCGCGAGCGCTTCCGTGTTGGGGACGCGGCCGATGGCCGACAACAGGTGGGAGCCTTCGACCTGCTGCTCGCCGTCCGACGTGCGAATGGTCAGCCGCACCCGCCCGCCGCCTGCCTCCTCGACCCGGTCCGGCGTCGCCGAGGTCAGGACCGTGATCCCGTCATCGCGCAGGATGGCGGCGACCTCGTCGGAGACGTCCTCGTCCTCGTTCATCATCAGGCGCGGGCGGGTCTGGACGATCGTGACCTCGCTGCCGAACCTGCGGAACATCTGCCCGAACTCCAGGCCGATGTAGCCGCCGCCGAGGATGATCAGGTGCTCCGGGAGCGCGTCCAGCTCCATGATCGACGTTGAGTCCAGGACAGGGACGTTCTGCGCGCCACTGATCGCCAGCGTCTTGGGCTTAGCGCCCGTGTCGATGACGATCACCGGCGCGGTAATCTCCCGCGTCCCGCCGTCCTTCAGGGCGGTCTCGACCGTCTTGGGCCGCGTGAAATGGGCCTCGCCTTCGATCAGGTCGAGCCCCTCCTGCGTCAGGCGGCTCGCGTAGTTCTCCCGTGCGCCCGCGACCATCGCCCGCTTGCGCTCGCGCACGGTGGCGAGGTCGACCGACACCGGGCCGGTCCGCACGCCGTACTCCGCGCCGCGCCGCGCTTGGTAGGCGAGGCGCGCGCTGGCGACCATCGTCTTGGTCGGGGTGCACCCGGTATTCACGCAGGCGCCGCCTAGGTGGTCGCGCTCGACGAGCGCCACCTTCTTGCCTGCCTTGGCCAGATCGACGGGGAGGAACCGGCCGCCCTGGCTGGTCCCGATCACAATCACGTCATAGCTCTCGTCTGCCACAGGAGGATCGTAACCCTATGCTTTCCTAAGTGCACCGAGAGTGAGTACAGGTGGGCTATTGGCCGGTCAGGTGGTCGGGCTGTGATCAGTGGCCGAGAATAGGCTCTGCCGGCTTCCATACTCAACCTTGTGAAAGCGCAGTGCAGTGATGAACCGCAGGACGTGAAAAGGGCTTTCTGTATTTTCCTAACTCCGTAAGGGAGTGGGTTCGGAGCATAGGGAAAGGATGGGAACAATGGCTGTCAGGGGTAGTCCGCGCGACATGAACCAGTGGGGGAAACTAATCCGCGACCCGAACATCCAGTTCCCGGGCGAGTCGAGCGAATACCGGCGCGCGCGCAACCAATTGTTGGAGTCGGAGGCCGAGCTGCGGCGGATGAACGAGCAGGTCGCAGCGCAGCGCCGGGCGCTCCCATTGGGCGGCCTCCTGGCGGAGGACTACGTCTTCGAGTCCGCGGCCGATGGCAGCGAGATGAGGCTCTCGGAGTTGTTCGCGCCGGGCAAGGACACGTTGGTCATCTACAACATGATGTTCCCGCGCTGGTCAGAAGACCCGCGGGCGGGTGCCCGGGGCGAGACGGGCCTGCTGCCGCTTGTCGAGCAGCCGTGCCCGTCATGCACCTCGGTCGTCGACGGGCTCGACGGTCCTGCTGCTCACCTCTCCGAGCGGATCAACCTCGCCGTGATCGCGAAGACAGAGCCCGCTTGGCTCGGCACCTACGCACAGGAACGCGGCTGGCGCAATCTGCGGCTGCTGTCCTCGCGGAACAACACCTTCAACCATGATTATCATGGGGAAACGCCGGAGGGCGAGCAGCTCCCGGTCCTGAGCGTTTTCTCACGCGACGAGGACGGGATCCACCACCGGTGGTCGAGCGAATTGCTGTTCGCGTCCGACGGAGACCCCCGCCACCTCGACTCGATCTGGTCGATCTGGGGGGCTCTCGATTTGACGCCGGGCGGACGCGGAGACTCGGCTAACTACCCCAGGCTGCAGTACTAGTAGAAGCCCTCGAATCCCCGCGTCGTTTCCGGTCGGACGCGGGGTCGCATGGCCCCTTGGACCCGACATGGCTGTCTGCCCCCGCAGTGCGCAATGGCCTGAGGGCCTGCCGCCTGGGCCGCACGCTGCCGTCATCGGTCCGTGTCTGAGTTCGTATGGCCAGCTCCGCCAGAAGCGCCGGCCGCGGCGGACGTACGTCGGAATCGGGCGGCCACCGTCTCCGCGCTGCCTGTAGGTGCCCAAGTCAGCGGCGCTTCATCGGTCGCCGGCGCTTCGGCGTCTTCATCCGGATTCACGGCACGCCTGAAGCAGTGGGGCTTGCTGAGGTCGGCGGGATGCCCTCATGACATGGAGCTGCCCGCTGTGGGCACTGAAGTAGCAAGCGTCGTCGTCGGGGCGCGCTCATCGGCATCGTGGCCGGCCTCGCTCTGATCGGCGTTGTCGTGGGCACCGCGCTCGACGTCGGCGGCAACGACCAGCAGTCGGCCGCCGACGCCTCCGCCACCTTGGGCAGCGGCCAGTCTGGGACGGAGACCGCGCAGGCCCAGGCGAAGTCGCTCGACGCGCTGCTGCAGTCGAGCAAGAGCAGCCGCACGGCGGTGATCGACGCGGTCGCCTCCATCAAGCAGTGCAGCAACCTCGCTGGTTCGGCGACCGACCTGCGCACCGCCGCGAGCCGGCGCGACGACCTGGTCACCAAGCTCTCCCAGCTCACCTTCGACAGACTCCCCGATCACGGCGACTTGGTGGCCCAGCTCACTACGGGCTGGAAGGCGTCCGCCGCCGCCGACAACCACTACGCCGCCTGGGCCGACCAGGCGGCCGGCGCGAAGGGCTGCCATAACGGCCACGCGACGAAGACCGAGCAGACCGACCAGGGCAACGCGGCCAGCGAGCAAGCGACCCTCGCCAAGAAGAAGGCTGCCGCCCTGTGGAACCCCATAGCGCAGCAGTACGGTCTCCCGCAGCGCCAGTTCAACGAGCTCTGAGCCGCTGGCCGCGGCACTGAGTAGACCGTATGAACCGAGCCGGTCGCCGAGACGACAGGACAGGTTCGGGCCGCTGTGGTGACGGGGTCGACGGTGCCGCATCGCGTCGAGGGCGTCGGTGCGAGGCGCTCGCGCCTGAGTATCAAATGAGGCGGGCTCCAGGGCACCGCGACGGCAACGCTGACGGCAACGAGCGCGGACGACTACAACAGCCGGCGGCCTGTCACGGAAGCCCTGCGGAGCCGCTGGTCCATCCTGCTGGGGTATGCCCGCATCTTCTAAGCGCTTGGCCGCAGGTTCGAGTCCTGCCGGGGGCGCCCACCCTCAGCCCTCCCTTCGGGAGGGCTTTTTGCTGGTCAGGGCAGGTGCAGCCGCACGCAGAGAAGCGCCGGACCGCCCCCGCTGATCGCGGAGAGGGGCCGACGCTGTCCGGCTGTCACCGGGTTTCTGCGGGGGGCTGCGGTGAATACGGGGAGAAGTTCTCCAAGCGGCCGTCAGCCGGTCTCAGGCAGCTCGGGGAGGTCGCTCGCCAGAATCCGCTGTTTCAGGTCCTGGAGGTGCCCAGAGATGCACCGGGCGTAGATAGCCAGCAGCACGGGCCCCTCTGACCGTTGCGGTCGCCCGGCGGGCGGCACCCGCGGAGTTCGAGGCGGCCGTACAGACCTGGCGGTCACACGAGGCAGCGGCCGAGCAACCACCGCGCGTTGTGCGCGGAGAGTGTCAGCTCGTCTTCGTCCCCGGCGTCGATCACCAGCACCACCTCGTCGCTCGGCCAGCGAGAGGCCAGGTCCCGCAGGGTGACAGCCCTGTAGCAGGGCACCTGGGGAAAGGCCCTGAGCAGCCGTTCCTCCGAGGTGAACACCATGACCGCGGGGGCGTCGTTGGCGCTTTCGATCACCGGCAGCACAAGCCGCACGAGTTCACTGCGGTCACGCGTGTATCGGATCCCGCCGATCGCAGGAATCAGCACGTCACAGCCGGCCAGCGCATCCATTGCCGATAGGTCCACCGCGGTGGACAGGTCTTGCAGAGCCTTCCGTGCCACCAATTCGAAGACCTCTGCCGGTATCTCAGTCATCGCGCCGCACCCTTTTTTGCATAGAAACGACCCTGAGACGACGGATCGTCTACGTTTCACCTACCCGCGTTCGGTCCGATCATGCGGTGAGTCCGCGCACGAGCGCCGTCCCGGGGCCGACCTTGGGCCGGGAAGGGCGCTCGACGATGACCAATCGCTGACAACTGTCGACGGCTACGTCGCAGGTCGCAGTGCTGATCGATTACATGGCCGCAGGTCAGCGACTCGGCCCCTCACTTCTTCGGCTCCTGGCCGAGCTGGGGCCCGAGGTCCGACCGTGGACTGCTCTGCCTGCGCCCCTGGACCGTCGCAGTACAGCAGCGAGCACAGCGACCCCATCGACCGGGGTCGACCGTCCGCGTCCCTGGCTACCCGTCGTACCAGCCCAGGAGACCTCAGCGACCACCGTGCCCATGGTTCGCATCGAGAGGCTCCGGGCCCGCTGCGTGCCCGTTCCGAGGGGAGGCAGCGGGAAGCCACGGGGGAACGACGGGCAAACCTGAGCTCTGCCCCAGGACGTGCGAGGCCAGTCAACGCCAACCGACAACGACAGAAGCCCACGGCACCCGACCTGGTCAGAGCCGTGGGCTTCGTCGGTCCGGCTGATCAGCGAGACATGTGATCAGCAGACCGGCTCCTGAACTCAGGCAGCCAGGGGCACCTCGGTGCCGGGAGCAACGCCCGGGTAGGCGTCGACGACCAGGTTGAGCTGGCGCTGCATGTACCAGATATTGAGGCCGAAGACGAAGGTCAGCCACGTGCTTGCGGCGGCGCTGCACGTCACCGGCAGGCCGGCCGCACGCTGAGCGTTGGCGATGGCCTTCCCGGTGTTGTGGAAGGAGATCAACGGAGCGATCAGGGTCCAGCCCAGGAAGATCATGACGAGCAGGCTGCCCGTCGGGCTGAGGACCCGGCGCCGGTCGAACTCCTGCAGCTCTTTGTGGATCTTGTAGTACCAGACCAGCTGGTAGATCCCGAGGGTGACGAGCGGCAGGCCAAGCCACACCGCGACGGGTCCACGGCGCTTCATGGCCAAGCCTGGCAAACGGACCGCGGCGGGGATGCCGGCGGTGCTGGGTGCGACGGCGCCGCCGGCCGGGATCGGAACGCTCTGGCCGGACTCGGTGGCGGGCTTGATGTCGTCCATGTGATGGGCTCCACTTGCTGGTTCTGGTCTCAGCCGGAGCAGCATGGCAGCAAGTGAAGGCGCCGTGAAGATAGTTGGCGGTTCAATGAAGGTTCGTCACGTGATTGTGATCAACTCGATCAGCAGGCAGCGCGGCGGAGTGGAGTGCCAACGCCCACAGGGAGACGACAACTGCCGTCAACGATGCCGGACGGCGCCGGCATTCACCCGCGCCCCTGTCCGGTCGTCGCTCACGCCGCCAAGTCCGTCGGTCGCTGGGTTCGCTCCGCGGTCGCCTTCTCCGCCAAGGCGTTCACCGCGGCGTTGAAGCGTCCCATCGAGGTCGGGTGGTCGGGGCCCAGGACGTAGTCCTTGAGGGTGCGGCGGGACGGGGCCATCGGGTCCGGGTGGGTGGGAGCGGATGGCGGTGAGGATGGACGGGAGGCGGGTGCAGGCTCGGTCCAGGAGATAGGCGCCGCCCGCCGTGGTGCAGGTGGCGCGGAACTCGGCGTCGGGGAGGTCGTGGGCGTTGGTCAGGACGTACGGCTTGAGGCTCGCCACGAAGTCCGCGACCGCCGAGGAGACGTCGCTGATCAGCATGTCGGCCTGATTGAAGCAGTCGTACAGGGTCGGGAGTCGGTTCGCGATCGTGTTGTGGCGGATGGGGCCGCGGCTCTCCCAGAAGACGCGGTGCCATTCCGACCGCAGCTCCTGCCACTCCGCCTCCCCCGCGCGGTCGGGGATGCGCGCAGCGCGCAGTTGTGCCGCGTCGTCGCCCCGGTGCCGGCCGGCGAGTTCGTCGAGACGGGCACCATCATCGCGAAGTGCGCGCTGAGGACGGCGAGCCCGGCGACGAGCACCGCGTCCGGCGCCTCCAGCCGGCTGGCCAGCGCCAGCAGCATCACCGTACGCACCGCGAACCGCATGGTGCGGTCGAGATGCAGCGCCGCCAGCCGGCGCACGAAAGCGGGGGCCCGTACGTGCAGTACCTCGTCCACCACGTACGTCACGGCCGTCGCCGCCACGAAACCCCACAGGGACGGCAGCAGGGCGAAGACCGGCGCCGAGCAGGAGCACGAGGAGCAGGTCGGTCGTCTTGCGCACACGCAGGACTCCGCACAGCCGACGGACCGTCATGGGCAGGGTTCCTCTTCCGGGACGCGCCCCCGCTCGGGGCGTACACCGCTGTTCACCGGTTCGACGTAAGAAAGAGGTCAGGAGTTGTACACCGAGAAAAAATAAGCAGTTGGTGTTCTGTTCACTCAGGATGGCAGGCCTCGGCGCCCTTGTTGAACAGCCGTTACCGTCATCGTGGGAAAGGGAGGGACGACGTGCGACTTCGCTGTGCGGTGCTGGACGACTTCCAGGGCGTGGCCGTCGAGTCGGCCGACTGGTCGGTGATCGAGGACGAGGTCGAGGTCGTCGCGCTGCGCGAGCACCTCGACGGCGAGGATGCCCTCGCCGCGGCCCTCGCCGACTACGACATCGTGGTCACGCTGCGCGAACGCGTACCGTTTCCCGGCCCGTTGCTCGCCCGCCTGCCCCGGCTCAGGCTGATCGTCGCCTCCGGGATGCGCAACACCGTCATCGACTACGCCGCCGCCGAGAAGCACGGCGTCACCGTGTGCGGCACGGACAGCTCGGGCATCCCGCCCGCCGAGTTGGCCTGGGCCCTGCTGCTCGGGCTGGCCCGCGGGATCGTCCAGGAGAACACCGCGCTGCGGACGGGCGGCCCCTGGCAGTCCACCGTCGGCACCGATCTGCACGGCTCCCGGCTCGGTGTGCTCGGCCTCGGCAGGATCGGAGCCCGCGTGGCCCGGGTCGGGCTCGCCTTCGGCATGCGCGTCAGCGCGTGGAGCCCGCGCCTCACCACGGAGCGCGCCGCGGAGCACGGTGTCGAGCTGGCCGCGTCCAAAGAGGAGTTGCTGGCCGGCAGTGACTTCGTCTCCGTCCAGGTGCCCGGCGGTGACAGCACCCGAGGGCTCATCGGCGCCGCAGAACTCGCCCTGATGAAGCCGACGGCCTACCTGATCAACACCTCCCGGGCGTCGGTCGTCGACCAGGACGCCCTGCTGGCCGCGCTGCACGAGGGCCGGATCGCGGGCGCCGGCGTCGACGTCTTCGACATCGAGCCGCTGCCCGCCGGCCACCCGATGCGCACCGCACCCCGCCTCCTCGCCACACCCCACCTCGGCTATGTCTCGCGGGCCAACTACACGACGTACTACGGCCAGGCGGTGGAGAACATCCAGGCCTACCTGGCGGGCTCCCCGGTGCGACGACTGCCCTGATCCGCCGCCAGGAGCGCCCCCGCTGCCGGCGAACGCCCCGGCTCCGGCGCGGGGCCCCGGTTCGGAGGCCTGCCGGGCGGCGGCGGCATCGCCGGGGCAGGAGCCGGGACAGATGAAAAGGCGGTCCGTGCCGATCGCCGGGGAGGCGGTCGGCACGGACCGTTCGGGGGAAGACCGCGCGAACGGGGAGCTCGTCCCCTTGGCGGCCGTACTCCTTCGCCCGGGACCAGACCGGCTGTCAGACCGACGTGACCTGGACGGTCGCGGTGTCGGGGCCATTGTTGGTGACGTTGACGGTCCAGGCCGGACCCGGCGTGCCCGGACCCGTCCCTGTCAGCAGGACGACGCCGCCACCGACGGCCGTGTGAGCGCCACAGCCAGTAGCAGGGCGCGACGAGGGCCGGGACGGGAGAGAAATGATCCCCCGGAATGGGAAAGTTCGGCCCCTTCAGTTCGGAGCCAGGCAGGTGTCCGTCCGCATAGGAACCGACGAACGGCCTGTTCGAAGATCCCCAAGTTGTAGGCCGCCCTTCGTTTCAGGATTCGCCCGGGTGCCCTAGTAGTAGGACGGCACAACCGTCGGCTCAGTCCAGAAGTGCTACCGCCGTGCGGGCACCGGCAGCGGCGCGGCCCACGGCTGTCGCCTGCGGTTCTCGCCCTTCAGCCGCGCAGGCTCCGGACCGGCAGGACCAGGTGCGCCGCTTGCTTCAGGGTCTCCTCGGCGCCCGCGAAGGCGGCCAGTGCAGCGGGGTCCACGTGCCTGCCCGGCACGGCTTCGGGCCAGAGACGGGTGGTGAACACGAAATAGGCGAAGCCGCGCACGCCGACCGCCTCCAGCCACTCCCGTGGCGCCGGGCACTGGGCCTTGAGCTGCGCCATGCTCACGACGGCCTGCCCGGCCCCGACCAGCAGGCTGACCGGCAAACCGGACTGCGCGAAACCGTCGACGAGGTCGCCGCCCACGGGCAGTCCGTTGCTCTCCAGCAGCCGCCGAACGGCGGAGGAGGAGGCCTCCGGGCCGCCCTCGGCGTCGCCGAGAGGGTAGGCGAGCAGGTAGGGCATGTCACCACCGGGAGCCTCTCCGCTCCAGGCCAGTACGACGATCGTGCCCAGGTCGGTGGGGCGGGAGGAAAGGATCGCGCTTGAGGTTGAGGTCACCGCGCGATCGTATCGACGGCCCCCGAAGCAGTCCGGCGACGCTTCACTCGACCGGAGCAGCGGCTCGTACTGTCCATACGAACGAGGGACGCCTCTCGGCGCCCCTCGCACACCGCTCAGGTGCATCAGCTCTGCAACGGCAGGCCGCCCAGCAGCCGGGTGTGCTGGTTCAGTGCACCGGTCACGCCCTTGACGGTGTGAAGCACGGAGTTCCGCTTCTCCGTGTCCAGAGCGCCCGACTGGTGGTGCAGCGGCATCACGTCGAGGGGGCCTTGGGTGAGCCTGTTCACGGCGCCGTTGAGGTTGGTGGGCGTCACCTCGGCAGGGCTTTGGGCGAACGCGGGCGCGGCGGTACCGGCGACGACCACGGATCCGGCAAGGACGGCGGCGGTTTTCAAGGACTTCATCGATTCCCCTTCTTCGGCGGGTCACTGCAAATCGACCGTCTCGGACGCGGTGTCCAACGATTCCCGGCCGGGGTGGAACCCCGGGTGGAGAAGTTCTCCGCACCTGCCGAGTCCTCATATGAGCCCGGAAAATAAGACCGAAAAAGCGAACCGAAAAAAAAGGGAACAGCCATCACGCCGGCGCGGACATCCGGCACTACGGCTGTCCGGGGACTGCTTCGTCAGACCCCCGGTACCGAGGGGGTGGGTGTGGGCGTAGGCATGGGCACCGGCAGGCCGCTGCCGCCCAGCACTGCGGTGACGTATTTGTCCAGAGCCGTCACGACGCCGTTGACCGCCGTGACGACCTGGCCGGCGTTCCCGGAAGTGACAGCCTTTTGGAGGGCGTCCAGCGCCTTCTGCAGGGCGGCAAGGGCATCGCTGCCGGCGTCCTTGGCCTGCATTCCGACACCGGCCCTCTGGTGGGCGACGGCCTTCTGGCGGCATTGACGAGTCGGGTCCTCTCGGCGGCGGAGAGTCGGCCGTTGTCGGCCTTGAGCACGGCGTTGAGCAGTCACGTCTGCGGGTTGAGCACCGTGTCGACGCCGTCGATGTTGTCGATGCGTGTCATGAACGCTTTCGCCCTGGACAGGGGCGCAGCGGACACCGCAGGGCCGCGTTCCCGAGCAGAGCCGGCCGCCGTGGCGGCCGGGCCGGTGCCGCCGGCCAGGAGCGCGGCACAAAGCGCGGTGGACGCGATACGCCGTGCGGACAGACCACGCATGCGAGTTCCTTTCGGTGATGGAGTCTGATCTTGCGACCACCGTTTAACCGCACAGTGAGGTGCGCGATCAGTCGGGTACTTGGAGCCGACTGCCTCGCGCGTCGTCCCTGGTCAGTTGCCCGGATTAGACCAACCCGGCGGACTGCCGTCCCGTCCGGCCGTTCAGGGCACCGGGGGTACACCGAGGAAAACACGAACCGGCCGCTCTCCTCTGGAGGGCGGCCGGTCGATGGAGTGCTGGCGACGTCAGTGGTTGGTGCAGGTGTTGCCGAACGCCGGGTTCAGCAGACCAATGACGTCGACGGTGTCCCCGCAGACGTTGACCGGTACGTGAACCGGGACCTGGACCACATTGCCCGACAGGACGCCCGGGGAGTTGCTGGCGGCGCCGCTCGCGCCACTGTCGGCGGCGGCGATGCCGGCGGCGCCGGCGACGGCCGCGGCGGCGACGGAGGTAAGGACAAGGCCCTTCGCGATACGCGACATGGAGAGGTACTCCTTGGGTTGGAAACAACATCCGGGCGGATGCCCGACGTTGTGTCAACGCGCGGCGGGCGCAGGAGTTGTGCCGCCGAAGGAGTGATGTGAGCGAGGACCGGACGCACCAACTCACCTCTGATGACGCCGCGTTGACGGACGCGGTGAGGGCCCCCTCGGCGGACGTGTCCGTCAAGGGGGCCCTTCAGCCGCCACCCGCCCGTGCGGGGGATGTCTTTCGGTCGACCGGCCTTCGCGGCTGTCATGACGGCCGGTCGACCGAGGGTGCCGGGCGTCCCCGCGCCCGGCACCCGGCACGTCACCGACTGTGTGCGGCTCGGCCTCGCCGGTACAGGATCAGCCCTGCCGCGATCAGCGCGGAGCTGGCACCCGAGACCGCCAGCGTGGTCCCGCTGCCGGTGGCCGCCAGGGTGGCGCGACTGCTGCCACCGATCGCCATGGGCCGCATGGCGGGGGTGTTGGACCTGTGCTGCTCGGCAGGGGCGGGCAGCCGGGGGGCCGGCAAGTGAGCAGCGGGTGGAGTCTGCGCGTCATACTCCGGCGGAGGAGTCTGTGCCTGCCTGGGGGGCGTCGCCACGGAACTCGTGTCGGAGTCGCCGGTTCGGCTGGGGGGCGTCGCCACGGAACTCGTGTCGGAGTCGCCGGTTCGGCTGGGGGGCGTCGCCACGGAACTCGTGTCGGAGTCGCCGGTTCGGCTGGGG
>NZ_JBFAWG010000025.1:0-39422 GCF_040680215.1 Streptomyces sp. NPDC052107 | reverse complement strand
GGGGGCGTCGCCACGGAACTCGTGTCGGAGTTGCCGGTTCGGCTGGGGGGCACCGGTGCGGTCTGCCTGCCCGTGTTCGCCGGGCTGTCACAGGAGTTGCCGAACGCCGGGTTCAGCAACGCGATGACGTTGACGGTGTTTCCGCAGGCGTTGATCGGCACGTTCACCGGCACCTGCACGGTGTTGCCGGATAGGACACCGGGCGAGCCGTTGGACGTTCCGTCGGCGTTGGAGTCGGCGATGGCGGGGCTGCCATACAGAGACAGAACACTCGTCGCGGCGGCGGCCACGACTACCCCCCTGCTCAGGGTCTGTCGCACTCTTGTTGTCTTCCTGATTGAAGAAATAGGGAATCGACAAGCCGGCCCCGGATCGACGAGCTGTGGTCCGAGGCCGGCTCTGCCGCAGCCGTGCGGCTGGTGCGTTACCTCGTCAGTGGTTGGTGCACGCGGTGCCGAACGCGGGGTTCAGCAGGGCGAGAACGTCGACGCTGTCGCCGCACACGTTGACGGGAACGTGCACGGGAATCTGGATCACGTTGCCGGACAGGAAACCCGGGGAGTTGGTGGCGGACCCATTGGCGCCGGCATCGGCGAAGGCCGGAGCCGCCGCGCCCAGAGCCATGATCGCGCCTGCGACGACTGCAGCGCTCCTCTTCATGATTTTCCCTTTCTCTCCGGTCACGCCTCTTTGGCGGCTGACAACCGAGCGAGCACAGTTGGAACGGCTCGCACCATGACCGGCAGTTGTACAACGAGGAATAGACAGCCAGGGAAACTACGGAACATGAGCCGCCAGAGAATTCACCCGAATGCCTTGGCCGAGTTGCCACCCAGGCGCCGAAGGAACAGAAAACAGGATCACCTGAGTGGTGCGCACACGTACGTGAGGTTCAGCGGTTGTTGGTTCCGTTGGCGGACAGGGCCGAGATGTCGTCCAGGATGTGCGAGAGCGGCTCGTCGCCCTTGGCCTGGGTGGAGTTCTCCACGCACTGCTGGTTCTGCGGCGCGGACAGGACCGGGATGTCCTGGACCGTGACCGGCACGACTCCGACGAGCGAACCCGCGTTGACCTTGGCCGGCAGCCCGATGCAGGGCTTGTTCAGCGAACCCTGGACCAGCGAGAACTGTGGGCTCATGTCGCCGAACGCCGCCGAGTTGCCGAACGACTGCGAAGCGCCGGTGCCGCTGGTGGAGGTGGTCCCGGTGTCGTCGCCGATGGCCAGCGCCGGGGACGCGGCGGCGGCCGTACCCAAGAGGGCGGTGGCGACAGCCGTCGTCGCCATTGCCTTATTCAGCACGTGCTTTTCCTTTCCTGACGAGCCACACGTTCGCCCGCATCAGCGGCGTCCCGAGGGTCCGGTTCCGGAAGTTCACCCGGTCGGACCATTCACATTCGGCGGTCAGGAAGGCCCGGCCGCGCAACGCGCTCCCGCAGATATTCCGGCGTGGGCCATCGGAGTGAATACGAGCAACCAAACGGGCGTCCGGCAGTTGATCAGAACGCTCCGGTGGACGGGGCTTCTTCAGAAGGGAACAGCACGTGATCAAGAAGGTTCTGGCCACCGCCGCGGTCGCCGCTTCCGTTGTCGGCGCCTCCGCCGCCGTCGCCCCCCAGGCGCTGGCCACCGGCAATGACACAGGCACCACCTCCGCCAGCGGCAACAACGCTTCGCAGTCGTTCGGCAACTCCGCCACGTACGGCACCATGAGCCCGCAGATGGCGCTCATCCAGGGCTCCTTCAACAAGCCCTGCATCGGGCTGCCCGCCAAGGCCAACGCGGGTTCGCTCGTCGGAGTCGTGCCGGTCACGGTCCAGGACATCCCGGTCCTGTCCGCGCCGCAGAACCAGCAGTGCGTGGAGAACTCCACCCAGGCCAAGGGCGACGAGCCGCTCTCGCACATCCTGGACGACATCTCCGCCCTGTCCGCCAACGGCACCGGCAACAGCTGAGCAGTACGGCAGAAAGCCGTCAGGGCCGTTGTGCGAGCCTCGTCGGCGGGCCGCCGTTTTCCCACGGCGGCCCGTGCGCTTGGCCGTTCATCTGCCCCCACCACATCCGACGGGGAGGGCGGTCGCGCCACCCGGAGGCGCTGGACCGAACCAGGCACATTCCGCAACCAAGGACGGTGCCGCCGGGTTGGCGATCGCGCGACTCCCCGGATCAGCATTTTCGAAAGGGAATGAAAATGAAGAAGCTGTGGGCAACCGCGGCGGTCGCCGCTTCGGTCGCCGGCATCGCGGCTGCGGCCGCTCCCCAGGCGCTGGCCATCGGCAACGACACCGGGACCACCTCCACCAGCGGCACCGGCGCTTCGCAGACGTTCGGCAACTCGGCGACGTTCGGCGACATGAGCCCACAGTTCTCGCTGGTCCAGGGTTCGCTGAACAAGCCCTGTGTGGGGCTGCCGGCCAAGGTCAACGCGGGTTCGCTCGTCGGAGTCGTGCCGGTCACGGTCCAGGACATCCCGGTCCTGTCCGCGCCGCAGAACCAGCAGTGCGTGGAGAACTCCACCCAGGCCAAGGGCGACGAGCCGCTCTCGCACATCCTGGACGACATCTCGGCCCTGTCCGGCAACGGAACCAACAACCGCTGAGCAAGCTGCTCCCCGAGCGGCGGGTCACCGGTTCCCCCGGTGACCCGCCGCTCGCGTGCGCTACGTCCGGTACAGCGCCTCGATCCGCTCGGCGTACGCCTGCGTCACCGCGTGCCTCTTGACCTTCAGCGACGGCGTCAGCAGCCCGTTCTCCTCGGTGAACTCGCCCTCGACGAGCGCGAAGGCCCGGATGGACTCGGCGCGCGAGACGGCCTCGTTGGCGTAGTCGACCGCCTTCTGCACCTCCGCGCACAGCCGTTCGTCGTGGACGAGCTCGGAGAGCGGGGTGTCCGGCGGCAGTTTCCGCACCGACAGCCAGTGGGCGACCGCCTCCGCGTCGAGTGTGATCAGCGCGGCGACGAAGGGGCGGTTGTCGCCGACGACCACACACTGGCCGACGGGCGCGCGGCTGCGCAGCCGGTCCTCCAGGACGGCCGGCGAGACGTTCTTGCCGCCGGAGGTGACCAGGATGTCCTTCTTGCGGCCGGTGATGGTGAGATAGCCGTCCTCGTCCAGCGCGCCGAGGTCACCGGTGGCGAACCAGCCTCCCCCAGACTCCGTCCGGGGGGACCCCCAGAGCACGGCGTCCGTGGCCTGCCGGTTGTTCCAGTACGCCCCGAAGACCACCCCGCCCCTGATCAGCACCTCGCCGTCGTCGGCGATGCGTACGGCGACCCCGGGGATCGGCAGCCCGACCGTGCCGGGGCGGGGGCCGAGCGGGGGCACGATGGTGGCGGCGGCGGTGGTCTCGGTCAGGCCGTAGCCCTCGTAGACGACGATGCCGGCCGCGTGGAAGAACAGGTTGAGGTTGCGGTCCAGCGGGGAGCCGCCGCTGATGGCGTACCGCATCCGGCCGCCCAGCTCCTTGCGGATACGGCGGTAGACCAGCAGGTCGTACAGCGCCCAGGCGGCGTACAGACCGGGGCCGGGGCCCTTGCCGGTGCCGAGGAACTTCCTCAGGTACGCCTCGCCGAAGCGGACGGCGATCCGCTCGGCGCGGTCGAAGGAGGCGGCGCGGCCGATCTTCTCGGCGGTCGCCCGCCCGGTGTCGTGGATCTTCTCGAAGAGGTACGGCACCCCGACCAGGAAGGTGGGCCGGAACTCCTTGAGGGCGGGCCGGAGTTCGTCGGGCCTGACGCTCGGGAAGTGGCCGGTCTCGATGCGGGCCAGCAGGCAGGCGAGCTGCAGGGTGCGGCCGAGGATGTGGGCGAGCGGCAGGAAGAGCAGAGTGGAGGCGGTCTGGCCGGTGACGGCCTGGAACACCGGGTGCAGCAGTTCGACGGTGTTGGCGGCCTCGGCGTGCAGGTTGGCGTGGGTGAGGACGCAGCCCTTGGGCCGGCCGGTGGTGCCGGAGGTGTAGCAGACGGTCGCGATGGTGTCGGGGGTCAACGCGGCGCGGCGCTTGGTGAGTTCGTCGTCGGAGACGCCGTCGCCGAGGGTGGTGAGGTCGGCGAGGGCCCCTGCGCCGAGCTGCCACAGGCGGGGTGGGTGGGGATGGTCGGCGGTGCCGGTGGTGACCGTGGCGGCGTTCTCGGCGGTCTCGGTGACCACGTGCCGGGCGCCGGAGTCGCGGACGATCCACTCCACCTGCTCGGCGGAGGAGGTGGGGTAGACGGGCACGGACTGGCCGCCGGCCGCCCAGATCGCGAAGTCCAGGACGGTCCACTCGTAGCGAGTGCGGGACATGACCGCGACCCGGCCGCCCGGTTCGAGGCCGGCCGCGATCAGCCCCTTGGCGACGGCGGCGACCTCGGCGGCGAACGCGGCCGCCGTCACCGGACGCCACGCTCCCCGGTCGCGGCGGCGCAGCAGCACCGCGTCCGGGGTCTCGGCCGCGTGCGTGAACGGCAGGTCGGCCATGGAGCCGGTGGTCAGCGGGGGCGCGAGCGGGGCCGCGCGGACCTCGCGGACCGTGCCGTCGGCATCCCGGACGATCTCCACCGAGCTGCGCGCCGCCAGGTCGGTGCGCCGGCGTGCCCGTTTCAGATCCTTGCGTACACCCATGGCGGCTCCCGGCTCGTGCCCTGCGAAGGTCCTTGCCGCTGCGCCAACTTACTCGCCGGTAAGAAAAGGTCAATGGGTTGCGCACGTCCCTGTGGCGGCGGATCGGCCGGGGGCGGTCAGTCCTCGGGCTCGGTACGGCTCGCCTGACGGATGGCGTCGGCCAGGTCCCGTACGTCCTCGTCCTCCGTCTGCGCCGCGAGCCCGGCCGCCCGGGCGGCGAGGCGGGTCAGGCCCGGGGCGCCATGGGTTGCGTACGTCCCTGTGGCGGCGGATCGGCCGGGGGCGGTCAGTCCTCGGGCTCGGTACGGCTCGCCTGACGGATGGCGTCGGCCAGGTCCCGTACGTCCTCGTCCTCCGTCTGCGCCGCGAGCCCGGCCGCCCGGGCGGCGAGGCGGGTCAGGCCCGGGGCGCCCGGGAGGGCGGGGCCGGCCCGCAGGCCTTCGGCGCGCAGGGCGTCGGCGAAGTAGGCGGCGACCGCGGTGACCTGGAGGCGGGGGCTCGCCTCCCAGACGGAGCCGGCCAGGGCGCCGGTCTCCAGCTGTCCTGCGGCCTCGTGCGGGTCGCGGGTGCTCGGGTCGAGCCAGCGGACGGTCGCGGTGGCGAGGTGGCCCTGGGCGCCGGGCCGGGTGTGGACGGCGTACAACGCGGTCACGGTGTGGCCGGGGCCCACCTCGCCGCCGTCGACGTGGTCGTTACGGAAGTCCTTGTCGGCGACCTTGCGGTCGTCGTAACCGACGAGACGGAAGGCGGTGACGGTGTGCGGGTCGAAGGCGACCTGGGCCTTGGCGTCGCGTGCGGTCAGCTCGATGTTCTGCGGGAGCTGCTCGCAGAAGACGGTGCGGGCCTGGCCGGCGTCGGAGACGTAGACGGTGTGGCCGTCGCCCTTGTCGGCGAGGCGTTCCATGAGGGCGTCGCCGTAGTCGCTGCCCACGCCCACGCCGAAGAGGGTGATGCCGTGTTCGCGGCGGGCGCTGTCGATGCGGCGCAGGATGGCGTCCGCGCTGGTGTCGCCTTCGTTGGCGAGGGCGTCGGAGACGAGGACGACCCGGTTGGTGGCGCCCTTGCGCAGGCCCTCGACGGCGGTGGCGTATCCCTTCTCGACGCCCGCGCCGAGGTTCGTGGAGTACTGCGGCCGCAGGCCGTCGATGGCGTCGTGCACCTCGCCGCGGTGGCCGCCGAGCCGGGTCATGGGCAGCACGGTCTCGGCGTGCTCGCTGAAGGTGACCAGGGCCACCGAGTCGTCGTCGCGCAGCCGGTCCGTCATGGTGTCCAGGGACTGCTGGGCGAGGTCGAGGCGGCCGGGCTCACTCATGGAGCCGGAGACGTCGATGACGAAGGTGAGCGCGGCGGGCGGGCGTTCCGCGGTCGGCTCGGCGGACCTGGTGGCGAGGCCGACCCGCACCAGGGACCAGTCGGGGCGGTCGGTGCGGGCGCCGTCGACGGTGACCGTGAAGCCGTTGCCGTCCGGCCGCCGGTAGTCCTGGCGGAAGCTGTTGACGAACTCCTCCGGACGGATCGTGGACGGTTCGGGCCTGCGGCCGTCGGCGAGGGTGCGGCGGGCGTAGGTGTAGGAGGCGGTGTCGACGTCGAGGGCGAAGGTGGACAGCTGCCCGGAGGACCGCTCGGGCGGGGCGTCCTTGCCGTTCCGGCCGGGCGCGGGCGCCGGCTGGGCGGCGCCGTTGGACCGGTCCGCCGTGCTGTGTTCGCCCTGGCCCGCTGAACAGGACGTCAGCAGCAGGCCCGCGGCGAGGGCGAGCACGGGCAGCGGGCGGCGGACACTCGGGTGCCGGGGCCGTGCGCCCGGCAGCGAGCCGCGAGGCCTACGGGGCCGGGGATCCGCATCCGGCTCGGCAACCGTCGTCGCCCGTTCCCCTGTCCACCGCTTCCCTGTCCACCGCTTCCCTGCCATCTCGCCAACCCCCTAGGCCGGTTCAGAACGATCCGCCGTCGCGCGGCTCGTCTCGACTGTGACGGCGTGGGGGCGTGGAACGTGCGGACCGGGGTGTTGCGGATGGGTCTCGAAGCGGCCACGACGGCGGGCCGCCGAGACCGGTGGGTGACCCTCCGGTGACCTAGGAGACGATGTCCTTGCGGGAAAAACCCCGGAAGGCCAGGGCGAACAGCACCAGGGCGTACGTTATGGAGATCGCGGTGCCCTGGATCATGCCGGACCACTCCGGGTGCGGCTGGACGGCGTCGGCCCAAGCGAACTGCCAGTGCGCCGGCAGGAAGTCGCGCCAGTGGCCGAGCGCGGTGACGGCGTCCAGGACGTTGCCGACGATGGTCAGGCCGACCGCGCCGCCGACCGCGCCGAGCGGGGCGTCCGTCTTCGTCGACAGCCAGAACGCGAGCCCGGCGGTGACCAGTTGGGACACGAAGATGTACGCCACGGTCAGCGCGAGGCGCTGCGTCGCCGTGCCGGTGTCGAGCGCGCCGCCCGTCGGGATCTGCAGCGGACCCCAGCCGTAGGCCGCCGTACCGACCGCGAGGGCGACCACCGGGAGCAGGATCATCGCGGCGAGGCTCAGCCCGAGCGCCACCGTCAGCTTGGACCACAGCAGCCGGGCGCGGGGCACGGGCGCGGCGAGCAGATAGCGCAGGGAGGACCAGCTCGCCTCCGAGGCGACGGTGTCCCCGCAGAACAGGGCGACCGGGATCACCAGCAGGAAGCCGGCCGAGACGAACAGGTTCACCGCGGCGAAGTTGGCGCCGGACGCGGTGGCCGTGTCCATCAAGGTGATCCGGCCGTTGCGGCTCGACGGGTCGCCGCCGATCGCGAAGGCGATCAGCAGGACGAAGGGCAGCAGGCCGAGGATGGCCCCCATGACCAGGGTCCGGCGCCGCTTGAGCTGGCGGACCAACTCGACCCGCAGGGGCAGGGTGTGCCGGGTCTGGTAACCGGAGGCGACCTCGGTGAGCGTGCTCATGCTGAACCTCCGATCAGGGTGAGGAAGGCGTCTTCCAGGCGGCGGTGCGGGCCGACCGAGGCGACCGGCACCTCCAGCCGCACCAGGTCGGCGACCAGCCTTTCGGCCGTTCCGCCGGGGTCCAGCCGGATCAGCAGCCCGTCGTCGGTGCGCAGGGCTGAGGCGACGCCGGGCAGCGCGGCCACCTTCTCCACGACCGGCTCCTCCACGGGCGTGGCGGTGCCGACCAGCAGCGTGTCGCCGGAGCCGACGATCTCGCCGACGGGGCCCGCCTGGACGAGCCGGCCGCGGTCCATCACCACCAGGTGGGTGCAGGACTGCTCGACCTCGGCGAGGAGATGGCTGGAGACGATCACCGTACGGCCGCCGGCCGCGTAGCGGATCATCACGCCGCGCATCTCGCGTATCTGGGGCGGGTCGAGGCCGTTGGTGGGCTCGTCGAGGATGAGCAGGTCGGGCAGGCCGAGCATGGCCTGGGCGATGGCGAGGCGCTGGCGCATGCCCTGGGAGTAGGTGCGCACCGCGCGGGCGAGTGCGTCGCCGAGCCCGGCGATCTCCAGGGCCTCGTCCAGGTGGGCGTCCTCCGGCGGACGGCCGGTGGCCTTCCAGTACAGCTCCAGGTTCTCCCGGCCGGACAGGTGCGGCAGGAAGCCCGCGCCCTCCACGAAGGCGCCGACCCGCGACAGCACGGGTGCGCCGGGCCGGATCGCGTGGCCGAAGACGCGGATCTCGCCGTCGTCCGGGGTGATCAGGCCCATCAGCATGCGCAGGGTGGTGGTCTTGCCCGCGCCGTTGGGTCCGAGCAGGCCGAGGACCTGGCCCTTCTCCACCCGGAAGGACAGCTCGCGCACCGCGTACCGGTCGGCGGACTTCGCGTACCGCTTGCTCAAGCCCTTGATGACGAGCGGGACTTCGGCCAGCTCCGGGTCGGGCGCGGGGCCGGCCGTACGACGGCGGGCGGTGAGCAGGAGGGCGAGCGCGACCGCCGCGCCGGCCGCCGGCAGCCACCACACCCAGGCGGGCAGGGGTGCCGCGGCGGTGGTGACGGCGGGGGCCGTCGGCACGCTCAGGTCTCCCTTGAGGGAGACGGTGTAGGTGGCCGGCGCGGCCGGTGAGGCGTAGCCGAGGTCGGTGGAGGCGAGGATCAGGCGGAGCCGGTGGCCCTTCTGCACCTCGTGGTCGATCGCCGGGAGGGTGACCGTGACGTCCTTGCCGGCCTTGGCGCCGGTGACCCGGAAGGGGGCGACGAGCTGGGCGGGCAGCACCTGCTGGGTGCCGTCGGGGCCGACGTCGTAGACCTTGCCGAAGAGGACGGCGTCGTCGCTGGTCGAGGTGATGTGGAGGGTCGCGGTCGGGGTGCCGGTGATCTGCAGGTCGCGGGTGAGCGGCGCCGAGTCGAACATCGCGTACTGGCCGGGGAAGTCGAGGGAGACGCCGAGGCCGAGCGCGGACAGCTGACCGAGGCCGCCGGAGCCGCCGAGGCCGGGCAGGGCGGAGATGCCGGGTGGGCTGGCGCCGGCCGGGTTGGTGACCTGCTGCCGGGTGCCGCCGGTCAGGGGGATGGCGCGCGGGTGGTTGCGCAGGCCGGGGTAGGAGCCGGCGGTCGCGCCGCGCAGCTGGGCGGTGCCGTCGGTGGAGTTCACGCCTCCGGTGCGGGTGATCCGGAAGGCCGGGCCGGTGCCGGCGCTCTTGTCGCCCTTCAGATACCGGTCGAACCACGCACGCACGCGTGCCTGCACCCGGCCGGTCTCCATGTCCCCGCCGTCATGGCCGCCCGCGATCCAGTCGACGTCCACGGGGGCGCCGTTCGCCCGGATCGCCTTCTGGGCGGCGTCGGACTGGGCGAGGGTGAACAGGGAGTCCGTCTGGCCCTGCAGCAGCAGCGTGGGCACCTTGATGCGGGAGCCGACGGCGGACGGCGAGCGTTCCTGAAGGAGCTCGCGGGCGGCCGCGTCCGGGGTGCCGGACTCGGCGACCCTGTCGTACATCCGGCACAGCGCGGGCTCGAAGCGGGCGCAGCCGCCGCCGGTGTTGAGGAAGACGCCGGCCCACAGTTTCTTGAACACGCCGTTCGGGAACAGGGCGTCGGCGAGGTTCCAGTAGGTGATGGCCGGGGCGATGGCGTCGAGCCGGGGGTCGTATCCGGCGGCGAGCAGGGAGACCGCGCCGCCGTAGGAGCCGCCGGCCATGCCCACGCGCGGGTCGCCGGGTTTGTCGAGCCGGACCTCGGGCCGCTTCGCCAGCCAGTCGATGAGCCGGGAGACGTCGGCGACCTCGCCCTTGGGGTCGTTGAGCCCGATCTTCCCGGTGGACCTGCCGAAGCCGCGCGCGGACCAGGTCAGGACCGCGTACCCGTCCCGGGCGAGGTCCTCGGCCTGCTGCCGCGTGTCGTTCTTGCTGCCGCCGAAGCCGTGCGCCAGCAGGACGGCGGGGTGCCGTCCGGCGGTGGCCGGGGTGAAGAACGACGTGTCCAGGCGAACGCCGTCGACCGCCATGACCTGGTCGGTCCTGAGCACCGGGGGCGTGTCACCGGATGCGGCGGCCGTCCAGGTGCCGGCACCGGCGAGCACGACGGCGGCCGCGGCGGCGACGAGCCGACGCGGCCTCTTGAGCAGCCCTCGCAGCGAGAGCCGGCGAAGATCCATGCCTCAACGGTACGGGCCGTCACTGACAACCGATGGAGCCGGTGGGCTGAAACCCCACCCCTCCCGCAGGAGTACAGGGCCTGCCCGGCGTACACCAGCCGTGGTACGAAGAGCCATGGAGATCCGGAGGGCCACCAGCGTCGCCGAGGTCGTCGCCGCCGAGCACCTGTTCGACAACCCGGCGCGTCCGGAGTGGGCGGAGCGTTTCCTCACCACGGCCGGGCACCATCTGCTGCTGGCGTACGACGACGGCGGCCCGGTCGGCTTCGTCAGCGGGGTCGAGACGGTCCACCCCGACAAGGGCACCGAGATGTTCCTGTACGAGCTGGCGGTCGCGGAGCCGTACCGGCGCCGGGGCATCGGGCGCGCGCTGGTGGAGCGGCTGGCCGCGCTGGCCCGGGAGCGGGGCTGCTGCGGCATGTGGGTCGGGGTGGACGCCGGAAACGACGTCGCCCTTGCCGCCTATCGCAGTGCGGGCGGCAAGGACGACGGGACGTGCACGGTGCTGACGTGGGCCTTCGCCTGAGCGTCAGGCCCGGGCGCCCTCGGCGAGGGGCGCGGCCTGCGGGCCCTCCTCGGCCTCCTCCTCGGCCAGCCGGACGTCCTCCGGGAGGGACACCACCCAGCGGGTCTCGCGGCGCGGGCGGAGGTAGAAGGCCCAGTAGAGGGTGGCGACGGCGGTGATGCCACCGGTCCACCACAGGTAGGTCGGGTCCTGCTCGACCAGGATGTAGACGAGGACGGCGATCAGCAGGACCGGCATCGCCGGCCACAGCGGCATCCGCCATGCCTTCCTGCCGCCGTGGGCGCCGCGCCGGGCGAGCAGCGCGGCGATCGCGACCAGCAGGTACAGGCCGGTGACGGCGACGCCGGTGACGCCGTAGAGGGTGTCGAGGTTGACGAAGCAGAGGAAGGCACCGGGGACGCCGACGACGAGGGTGGCGACCCAGGGGGAGCCGAACCGGCCGAGCTTGGCGAGGGCGTTGTTGACCGGGGAGGGCCAGGCCTTGTCGCGGGCGGAGGCGAACAGGACGCGGGAGTTCTGGATGACCATGACGATGCCCGCGTTGATGATCGCGAGGGCGACGCACAGGCTGACGAAGGTGCCGACGGCCGAGTTGCTCCAGGCGATGACCATGCTGGAGATGTCGCCGCCGGTCAGCGTCTTCAGGTCACCGGCGCCGAGGGTGATCGCCACGACCGGCACCAGGATGACGACGCTGGAGATGGCGAGGGTGGCGAGGACGGTGCGGGCGACGCTGCGGCGCGGGTTCTCCAGCTCCTCGGAGAGGTAGATGGCGGTGGAGAAGCCCTGGGTGGCGAAGAGGGCGATGGCGAGCCCGGAGAGGACCATCATGGCCGTGACCGGGTTGACGTGACTGTGCTCGCCGGCCACCTGCAGCGAGCTGACGAGGCTGCCCGCGCCGCGGTGGGAGTGGGTGAAGCCGAGCAGGGCGACGAGCCCGGCGGCGACGACCTCCAGGACCAGGAAGATGCCGGTGATCCAGGCGTTGGCGCGCAGGTCCAGCAGACCGGCGAGGGTGGCCGCGATCATCACGCCGGCGCCCGTCATGGACGGGTCGAGGTGGACGACCGGGGCGAGGTAGTCGGCGGTGCCCATGGCGATGACCGGAGGGACGATCATCACGACGAGCAGCGACATCACGAAGGCCAGCCAGCCGGCGAGCCGTCCGGCGAGGGTGGAGACGATGGCGTACTCGCCGCCCGCGCTGGGGATGAGGGTGCCCAGCTCCGAGTAGCAGAAGGCCACGGGGATACAGAGGAGCGCGCCGATGGCGATGCACAGGGCCGTCGCCGTGCCCAGGCTGGAGAACAGGTCCGGCACGATCACGAAGAGCGTGGAGGCGGGCGTGACGCAGGACAGCGTCAGCAGGGTGCCGCCGACGACACCGATGGACCGCTTCAGGCCCGGTGAGTGGGCGGGCGCGGTGTCGGCCACGGACTGCGGGAGCGTGTCGGTCATGCGGCGGTTCCGATCGACTTGAGCGGCTGAGGGTGGGGGACGGGAGCGCTATCGCCTCCGGCGGATCGTCGTACGTTCATCTCGTCCGCTCCCGGCCCGCATAGGGAACCCCGACGAAAACCGCCGCGTCAATGGCCGTTTACCTTCGGAATCCGCACTTGCGGAGGGCCTTACGCCACATCACATTCCCAGGCTGCGCGGCCCCATAGAGGCATCCATCCAGCCCTTGGTAAATGTGACCTTGCTTTCGAAGGTAATCCGCACACAACCCCTTCATCATCCGTTTCGTCCGGCGTAAACGAGAACCGCAGCGAAGGTGTCAAAAAAATGTCAGGCCGTCCGGTATCCGGACGCGCCGACCGGGCGCGTGCATGTCAGTACGGATCGCTAGAGTCACCCGGCATGAAGATGCGGCACACCGCCGCCTGGCTGGGGCTCACCGCGGCGACGCTGGTGGCGGCCTCCGGGTGCGGCACGCAGAGCGTCAGGACGGCGGACAGGACGATGGCGGCGCTGGAACGGTCGGCGGACCGGACGCAGGCCGTCGGCTCGGCCCGGCTCCGGATGGCGGCTGACTACGGCACCGGCACCGCCGTTCCCATGGAGGGCACGTACTCCTGGGGCGACGGATACGCCTACGACGTCGAGATGAACACCAAGGACGTGCGCATGCAGAGGGTGCAGGACGCTTCCGTGATCCGCTGCCTGCTCGTGCACGGCGCCTATTACTACGACGTGGACCCACAGCCCTCGGGTCCCCTCAAGGGCAAGGAATGGATGAAGGTCGACGCCTCGGCCTCCTACGGGGACAAGGGCGCCCGGGCCATCTCCGGAGACGCCGCCGGCCCGGCAGCGGTCATGGCGCGCCTGAAGTACGCGCACGACGCGGAGGAACTCGGCACGGAGACGGTGGATGGGCGGCGTACGAGGCACTACCGGGGCGTCGTCGACCGTGCGCACCTGGGCCCGCTCAAGGACATCTACGGCGACAAGGACAGTCCCATGGGTGCGCTGACCAATGGGGCGGCCTCCGTGACCATGGACGTGTGGGTCGGCGCGGACGATCTTCCGGTGCGGATCAAGGAGAGGATCGGCGGCTTGAAACTGACCATGGACTTCGAGAAGTACGGACGGACGGTGGAGGTGAAGGCACCGCCCGTCGCGCAGACCGCCGACGTCACCGCCCTGGTCAAGAGGCAGCAGCGACGCTGAACACACTTGTGCCCCGCCCTCCGCCGGAGAGGACGGGGCACCGGTCGTGCACGGGGCACTCAGTGGTTGCGCGGGAAGCCCAGGTCCACGCCCGCCGGGGCGTCGGCCGGGTCGGGCCAGCGCGTGGTGACGACCTTGCCGCGAGTGTAGAAGTGCGTGCCGTCGTTGCCGTAGATGTGGTGGTCGCCGAAGAGCGAGTCCTTCCAGCCGCCGAAGGAGTGGTAGCCCACCGGCACCGGGATCGGCACGTTCACGCCGACCATGCCCGCCTCGATCTCCAGCTGGAAGCGGCGGGCCGCGCCGCCGTCCCGGGTGAAGATCGCGGTGCCGTTGCCGAACGGCGAGGCGTTGATGAGCTCCACGCCCTCCTCGTAGGTGTCGACGCGCAGCACGCACAGCACCGGGCCGAAGATCTCGTCCTGGTACGCCTTCGCGCTGGTCGGCACCTTGTCCAGCAGCGAGATGCCGATCCAGTGGCCGTCCTCGAAGCCCTCCACCGTGTAACCGGTGCCGTCCAGGACCACCTCGGCGCCCTCGGCCGCCGCGCCCTCGACATAGGACGCCACCTTGTCGCGGTGGACCTTGGTGATGAGCGGGCCCATCTCGGAGGCCGGGTCGTTGCCCGGACCGATCTTGATCTTCTCGGCGCGCTCGCGGATCTTCTCCACCAGCGCGTCGCCGATCGAGCCCACGGCGACGACCGCCGAGATGGCCATGCAACGCTCGCCGGCGGAGCCGTAGGCCGCCGAGACCGCCGCGTCGGCGGCCGCGTCCAGGTCGGCGTCCGGCAGCACCAGCATGTGGTTCTTGGCGCCGCCCAGGGCCTGCACCCGCTTGCCGTGGGCGGAGGCCGTCGTGTGGATGTAGCGGGCGATCGGGGTCGAGCCCACGAAGGAGACGGCCTTGACGTCCGGGTGCTCCAGCAGGCGGTCGACGGCCACCTTGTCGCCGTGGACGACGTTGAAGACGCCGTCCGGCAGACCGGCCTCGGACAGCAGCTCGGCGATCTTGAGGGAGGCCGACGGGTCCTTCTCGGACGGCTTCAGCACGAACGTGTTGCCGCACGCGATGGCGATCGGGAACATCCACATCGGGACCATCGCCGGGAAGTTGAACGGCGTGATGCCGGCGACGACACCGAGCGGCTGCCGGATCGAGGCCACGTCGACGCGGCTGGCGACCTGCGTGGACAGCTCGCCCTTCAACTGCACGTTGATGCCGCACGCGAGGTCGACGATCTCCAGGCCGCGCGCGACTTCGCCGAGCGCGTCGGAGTGCACCTTGCCGTGCTCGGCGGTGATCAGCTCGGCGATCTCGTCGCGGTGGGCGTCAAGCAGCGCACGGAACCGGAAGAGGATGGTCGTGCGCTGAGCCAGGGAGGACTGGCTCCAGGTGGCGTAGGCGTCCTTGGCCGCCGCGACGGCCGAGTCCACCTCCTCCACCGACGCGAACGCGACCTTCGTGGTGACCGCGCCGGTCGCCGGGTCGGTGACCGGCCCGTACGTGCCCGACGCGCCTTCGACGGTCTTCCCGCCGATCCAGTGGTTGACGATCTTCGTCATGCCCAGAGACTCCTTATTACAGATGGCGGCGTCGGGTCGAGACGTGCCGTTCGTACAGCTTGCGTGCCTTGACCGCAGACGGTCGGGTCGCGGTCTCGGCCACAGGAACATCCCACCAGGCCTGCGCCGGAGGCGCGCCCGACACAGTGTCGGACGTTTCGGTCTCCACGTAGACACATGTGGGAGTGTCGGCGGCCCGCGCCTCGGCGAGCGCCTCGCGCAGCTCCCGTACGGTCTTCGCGCGCAGCACCCGCATGCCCAGGCTGGCCGCGTTGGCGGCGAGGTCGACCGGCAGCGGGGCGCCCGTGAACGTCCCGTCCCCGGCCTGGAACCGGTAGGCGGTGCCGAACCGCTCGCCGCCCACCGACTCCGAGAGCCCGCCGATGGACGCGTACCCGTGGTTCTGCACCAGCAGGATCTTGATCGCGACGCCCTCCTGCACGGCCGTCACGATCTCCGTCGGCATCATCAGATACGTGCCGTCGCCGACCAGCGCCCACACGTTCCGCTCCGGCGCGGCCAGCTTCACGCCGAGCGCGGCCGGGATCTCGTAGCCCATGCAGGAGTAGCCGTACTCCAGGTGGTACTGGTCGTACGCCCGCGCCCGCCACAGCTTGTGCAGATCGCCGGGGAGCGATCCGGCCGCGTTGATGATGACGTCCGACTCGTCCACCAGGGCGTCCAGGGCCCCGATGACCTGCGGCTGGGTGGGCCGTACGTCGGGTTCCTCGGCCTCGAAACAGGCGTCGACGCGCTGCTCCCAGCGCTCCTTGTCCTCGGTGTACTCGGTGACGTACGACTCCGCCACCTTGTGCCCGTGCATCACCAGCGCCTCGGTCAGCTCGCCGAGACCGCTGCGGGCGTCGGCGACCAGCGGGAGTCCCGACAGCTTGTGGCCGTCGTACGGCGCGATGTTGAGGTTGAGGAAGCGGACGTCCGGGTTCTCGAAGAGGGTGCCGGAGGCCGTGGTGAAGTCGGTGTACCGTGTGCCGACGCCGATCACCAGGTCGGCGGTGCGGGCCAGCTCGTCGGCGGTCGCGGTGCCCGTGTGACCGACCCCGCCCACGTCCTGCGGGTGGTCGTAGCGCAGGGAGCCCTTGCCGGCCTGGGTGGAGGCGACCGGGATGCGGGTCGCCACCGCGAACTCGGCGAGCGCCAGCTCGGCGCGGCTGTGGTGGACTCCGCCGCCCGCGATGACCAGCGGCCTGCGCGCCTCCCGGACCGCCCGGACCGCCTCGGCCAGCTCGGTGGGGTCCGCGCCCGGCCGTCGTACCGTCCACACGCGCTCGGCGAAGAACTCCTCCGGCCAGTCGAAGGCCTCCGCCTGCACGTCCTGCGGCAGGGCGAGGGTGACCGCGCCGGTCTCCACCGGGTCGGTGAGGACCCGCATGGCCTGCAGCGCGCTCGGGATCAGGGCTTCCGGGCGGGTGATGCGGTCGAAGTACTTCGACACCGGGCGCAGGGTGTCGTTGACCGAGACATCACCGGCGTACGGCACCTCCAGCTGCTGCAGGACCGGGTCGGCGGGGCGGGTGGCGAAGACGTCACCGGGCAGGAGCAGGACCGGGAGGTGGTTGATGGTCGCGAGGGCGGCGCCGGTGACCAGGTTGGTGGCGCCGGGGCCGATCGAGGTCGTCACCGCGTGCGTGGACAGACGGTTCGACTGGCGGGCGTAGCCGACCGCCGCGTGCACCATGGACTGCTCGTTGCGGCCCTGGTGGTACGGCATGACGTCGGCGTACTCGATCAGCGCCTGGCCGAGCCCGGCGACATTGCCGTGCCCGAAGATGCCCCAGGTGGCGCCGATCAGCCGCTGCCCTGCGCCGTCGCGTTCGGTGTACTGGGCGGCGAGGAAACGGACCAGCGCCTGCGCGACGGTCAGTCGGGTGGTCATCGGTACCCCTCCGTGTGGTCCGGGTGGAAGCAGATCCGCCACTCCCGGGTCTCGCCCGGGCCCGCCATGACGTTCAGGTAGTACATGTCGTGCCCGGGCTGGGCGATGGACGGGCCGTGCCAGCCGTCGGGGACGAGGACGGCGTCGCCGGAGCGGACCTCGGCGAGGACGTCCGAGCCGCCCTCCCGCGAGGGGAGCACGCGCTGGTAGCCGAGTCCGTTCGGGCCGTCGATCTCGAAGTAGTAGATCTCCTCCAGCTCGGACTCCTCGCCCGGCCTGCGCTCGTCGTGCTTGTGCGGCGGGTACGACGACCAGTTGCCGCCCGGGGTGATCACCTCGACGGCGATCAGCTTGTCGCAGTCGAAGGAGTCCGCGGAGGCGAAGTTGCGCACCCGCCGGGCGCAGTTCCCGCTGCCGCGCTCCTCGACGGGGACCTCCGGCGCGGGGCCGTAGCGGGCGGGGAGTCGTCGCTCGCACTTCGCTCCTGCCAGGGCGAAGCGGCCTCCCGCGCCGGAGGCGATCTGGACCCGGGCGCCCCGGGGAACGTACGCGAAGTCGGAGACGTCCGCGAACACGCTTTCCCTGCCCAGGAGTTGGAACTCGTTCTCCGCGATTTGCACGGTACATCCGCCTTCCAGCGGAAGCACGATCCACTCGCTGTCCCCGGTGGTGAACGTATGGCTGCCGCCGGGCGCCAACTCGACCACGCGCAGGCTGCTGTGTGTCCAGCCGGCCAACTTGGGGTCGATGTCGACGGCGTACTGGGCGTTCGCGGTGACGCCCCTGGGCAGATGCAGATCGGTGCTGGTCATGCGGCCCTCACAGCAGTCCTACGGCGGTGTCCACGGCGGCGGCCACATCGCCGTCCGCCGGGTACAGCAGTGAGCGGCCGACCACCAGGCCGCGCACGGTGGGGAGTTGGAGCGCGCCGCGCCACTTCTCGTAGGCGGCGACCTGGTCCTCGGGCGAGTCGCCGATGTCACCGCCGAGCAGCACGGCCGGCAGGGTGGAGGTCTCCATGACCCGGGCCATGTCGTCGGGGTTGTCGGTGACAGGCACCTTCAGCCAGGTGTAGGCGGAGGAGCCGCCGAGGCCGGAGGCGATGGCGATGGACCGGGTGACCGCCTCGGCGGACAGGTCGTTGCGCACCTTGCCCTCGGGGGTGCGGCGGCTGATGAACGGCTCGACGAAGACCGGCAGCCGTCGCGCGGCCATGTCGTCGATGGCGCGGGCGGTGGCCTCCAGGGTGGTCAGGGAGCCGGGGTCGTCGTAGTCGATGCGCAGCAGCAGTTTGCCCGCGTCGAAGCCGAGCCGCTGGAGGTCCTCGGGGCGGTGGCCGGTGAAGCGGTCGTCCAGTTCGAAGCTGGCGCCCTGCAGTCCGCCCCGGTTCATGGAGCCCATGACCACCTTGTGGTCGAGGGCGCCGAGCAGGAGCAGGTCGTCCAGGATGTCGGCGGTGGCGAGGACGCCGTCGACGCCGGGCCGGGACAGCGCCAGGCACAGCCGCTGAAGCAGGTCGGCGCGGTTGGCCATGGCGAGCTTGCGGTCGCCGACGCCGAGGGCGCCCCGGGCGGGGTGGTCGGCGGCGACGATCATCAGCTTGCCGTTCTCGTTGAGGAGCGGCCTGCGGGCGCGGCGGGTGGCGGCCTCGGCGATCGCCTCGGGGTGGTGGGTGCGGATGCGGACGAGTTCGGCCACGTCGACACGGGGGCGCCGGCCTGCGTCCCCGCCCTCGGTGTGCGTGCCCGCGACCCGGCCCGCCCTCACAGCACCGCTCCGGCGTCGAGCGCGGCGGCCACCTCGTCCGGGGTGGGCATCGCGGAGGAGCACTCCAGGCGGGAGGCGACGATGGCACCGGCCGCGTTGGCGTGCCGCATGATCGTCTCCAGGTCCCATCCTTCGAGGAGTCCGTGGCAGAGGGAGCCGCCGAAGGCGTCTCCCGCGCCGAGACCGTTGAGGACGTTGACGGGCAGGGGCGGCACCTCGGCGGACTCGCCCGAAGAGCTGACCGCGAGGACACCCTTGGGGCCCTGCTTGACGACGGCGATCTCGACCCCGGCGTCGAGCAGCGCGCGGGCGGCCGCGTGCGGTTCGCGTACGCCGGTGGCGATCTCCACCTCGTCCAGGTTGCCGACGGCGACCGTGGTGTGGCGCAGGGCCTCGGCGTAGAAGGGGCGGGCCGCGTCGGGGTCCTTCCAGAACATGGGCCGCCAGTCCAGATCGAAGACCGTGGTGCCGGCCTTGGCCCGGTGGGCGAGGGCGGCGAGGGTGGCCGTACGGCTGGGCTCCTCGCTCAGGCCGGTGCCGGTCATCCAGAAGATACGGGCGGCACGGATCGCGTCGAGATCGAGCTCATGGCCGTCGATCTCCAGGTCGGGCGCCTTGGGCTGCCGGTAGAAGTAGAGCGGGAAGTCGTCCGGCGGAAAGACCTCGCAGAAGGTGACCGGGGTCGGCAGCCCCTGGACCGGGCTGACCCAGCGGTCGTCGACGCCGAAGCCGCGCAGCGCCTCGTGCAGATAGACGCCGAACGGGTCGTCGCCCGTGCGGGTGATCACGGCGGTGCGCCGGCCGAGCCGGGCCGCGGCGACCGCGACGTTCGTCGCCGACCCGCCGAGGAACTTGCCGAAGGACGACACCTGGGCGAGGGGGACGCCGGTCTGCAGCGGGTAGAGGTCCACTCCGATCCGCCCCATGGTGATCAGGTCGTAGGCCATCGGCTTCCCTTCGTCATGACTCTCCCCGGCTTTCTAGTCCCGTACGACGGACCCTGTCAATATTTTGTCCAGACATTCGGACTAGCTCTTGACACCGCTTCCCGGACACCCGCACGCTGACGCCCATGACGTCGCTGTCGCCCTCCTCCTCACTGTCCCGTATCCGGATCGGTTCGGCGCCCGACTCCTGGGGCGTGTGGTTCCCCGACGACCCGCGCCAGGTGCCCTGGCAGCGCTTCCTCGACGAGGTGGCCGACTCCGGGTACGAGTGGATCGAGCTCGGCCCTTACGGCTATCTCCCCAGCGACCCCGCGGTGCTCGCGGAGGAGACCGCGCGCCGCGGCCTGAAGGTGTCGGCCGGCACCGTCTTCACGGGGCTGCACCACGGTGAGGCCGTGTGGGACAAGACATGGGCGCACGTGTCGGACATCGCGGCGCTGACCCGGGCGATGGGTGCCCGGCATCTCGTCGTCATCCCGTCCTTCTGGCGGGACGACAAGACGGGCGAGGTGCTGGAGCCGGACACGCTGACCGCCGAGCAGTGGCGGAACCTGACCTCGCTGACCGAGCGGCTGGGGCGGGAGGTGCGGGAGCGGTACGGGCTGACGATCGTCGTCCATCCGCATGCCGACACCCACATCGCCAGCGAGGAGAACGTCAGCCGTTTCCTCGACGGTACGGACTCCGACCTGGTGTCGCTGTGCCTGGACACCGGGCACTACGCGTACTGCGGCGGGGACAGCGTGCGGTTGATCGAGACGTACGGAGAGCGGATCGGGTATCTGCACCTCAAGCAGGTGGATCCGGAGATCCTGGCCGACGTACGGGCCGAGGGGACGCCGTTCGGGCCGGCGGTGGCGCGGGGTGTGATGTGCGAACCGCCGGGTGGAGTGCCGGAGTTGGGGCCTGTGCTGGCGGCTGCGCAGCGGTTGGGGGTGGATCTGTTCGCGATCGTCGAGCAGGACATGTATCCGTGTTCGCCGGATGCGCCGTTGCCCATTGCTCGGCGGACTCGGGCGTTTCTTCGGTCTTGTGGGGTGTAGAGGCGGCTGTCGGCTGGGGGGTTGGCGGTTGCCGCTCATAGCATGGGCGGCGTGTCCTGGGAGACCGTGCCTGCCTGGCCCCATCCGGCGTTGCGGTCCGGCGTGATCAGTTATCGCGGTGTCCGGGTGCACCTTGACCGGCCGCGCCGTCGGCTGGAGGCGCCGATCGGGGCGGCCACGTTGCTGCTGGGGTTCGAGCAGCCGGTGCGCATCTCCCGTGCCGGCCGGCCCCCGGTGTCGCTGGTGTCCGTGGTCAACGGGCTGACCACCGTCCCGGCCCTTGGCGAGCACGAGGGACGGATCTCCGGGATCGAGGTGTTGCTGGAACCCTGGGCCGCGTTCGGCCTCTTCGGCACGGAGCAGTACGAACTCGCCAACCGGTCGGTCAGCCTGGACCAGCTGGATTCGCGCCTCGTCCAACTGGCGGAAGCCCTCGCCACGTTGCCCGGCTGGCCAGAGCGGTTCGCCTTGCTGGACCGGGAGTTGCTGGAGCGGTTCCGTGTGGGTGCGCCCGTCTCCGAGCGGGTGGTGCACGCCTGGTCGGTGCTGCGGCGCAGTGCCGGAGGGATTCCGGTGCCCAAGCTGGCCGAGGAGGTGGGCTGGAGCGTACGGCACCTGGAGAACCGCTTCCGGGAACAGATCGGTCTGCCCCCGAAGGCGGCGGCCCGGGTGCTGCGCCTGCAGCGGGCGCGGCGGCTGCTGGCCGCGGGGCACGGGCAGGCGGAGACCGCGGCGGTGTGCGGGTACTACGACCAGGCGCACTTCAGCGGCGAGTTCAAGGCCATGACGGGCTGCACTCCCGGGGAGTTCCTGGCGGCCCGGCGGATTCCGGCGGCGGACGCCGTGACCGACCGGCTGGCGGGCGAGGCCACCAGCCTGCTCCTCGCCTCCGGCCGGGGTGCGCTTTTTTCCAAGACGCGCGCGGACAGGGCCGGGCACGCTGATCGCCGGGCCGTCAGGCTCCCGGGGGAGGCGGGGGCCTCCGGCGGCCAGGGGGACTGATCCAGGAGGGCACCCCTGGGTGAAGCGGCCGCCGGAGGCGGGCGGGGAAGCCGGCGGGCCGGGTCCGACGCAGCGGGCCCGGCCCGTCCTCGTGACCTGGTTCCACCGGCCCCGGACCACCTGGTTCGTTGCCCCGGACCGGCGCGCGGTCAACGCGCCCCGCCGACGCCCCCACGTACGCCTTTGCAGCAGCTGTGTCACAAACACCCCCTCTGTGTCACACATGTTGCGTGTACGCGGATTCTGCGTCACACCGTCTCGACAGGCGCTGTCCCTTGGCCACTGTGCGTCGTTCACCGGTCGCAGGCTTGGTGATCGCCAGCGCAGCGCCCGGCTCCCCCGACGGCCGTCCCCGGTCGCCGCTGTGGCGCGCGCAGGGAGGTGCAACTCATGACCGACCGAAGGCTCTGGTCCTACAAGGAGATCGCGGCGCACATCAGGGTGCAGCCGGACACCGTACGGTCCTATCGCAAGCACGGGCTGCTGCCCCCGCCCGACCATGTGGAGAGCGGCAAGCCCTACTGGTACGCCGAGACCGTCCACGCCTGGGTCGCCTCCCGGCCGGGCAACCGCAGCCGTAAGTGACCGCCACCGTAATTCGGCTGTGCCTCACGGCCACGTGAGGCACAGTCACCCCATGAGCGTCTCCGTCACCCCCCCTGACCGGCCGGAAGACGATCCTGCGGCCCTTCGCCGAGGGCGATGCCGACGTCATGTGGGAGATCATGGCCGACCCCGAGGTCCTCCGCTTCACCTGCGGGCCGTCCACCGAACTCACCCTGGAGCGGGTGCGGTCCCGGTACGGCTCCCGGGCCACCGCGCCCGACCGTCTCGGCCTGGCCGTCACGGACCCCGAGACGGGCGAACTCCTGGGCGAGGTCGTCCTGTCCGCGTACGACCCGGCCGCCGGAAGCTGCACGTTCCGCACGCTCATCGGTCCCCGGGGCCGCGGCCGCGGCATCGGCACCGAGACGACCCGGCTGATCGTCGGCTACGGCTTCGAGCAACTCGCGCTGCACCGTGTCCAGTTGGAGGTCCACGGCCACAACGCGCGGGCGCGGCGGGTCTACGAGAAGGTCGGATTCACGGTCGAGGGCGTGCGACGGGAAGTGCAGCGGCGGGACGGCGAATGGGCCGACGAGGTGATCATGTCGATCCTCGAACAGGCGTGGGCCGCCCTCGGCTCCGACGCCCTCAGCCCCACGGCTCGATGACCGTCACCCCGGCCCCCGGTGCCGTACCCATCGCCGCGAGGGCCGCCGGTGCAGCACCGAGGGTGATGGTGGACGTCACCAGGAGGTCGGGGCGCAGGGCGCCGGAGCGCACCAGACGCAGCATCTCGGGGTAGGTGTGGGCGGCCATGCCGTGGCTGCCGAGGAGTTCGAGCTCCAGGGCGATGGCACGGGCCAGCGGGACGGGGGTCGTGCCGTCGGCCGAGGGCAGCAGCCCCACCTGGACGTGCCGCCCGCGGCGGCGCAGCCCGTTCACGGAAGCGGCGCAGGTGGCGGGCGAGCCGAGGGCGTCCAGGGAGAGATGGGCGCCGCCGTCGGTCAGCTCGCGGACGGCGGCGGCCGTGTCCGGTGTGCCCGTCGCATCCAGGCACTGCGCGGCACCGAACTTGCCCGCGAGGTCGAGGGCCTGGGGTGACACGTCGACGGCGATCACGCGCGCCCCCGACGCCGCCGCGATCATCACCGCCGACAGCCCCACCCCGCCGCAGCCGTGCACCGCGACCCACTCCCCCGCCGCCACCCGGCCCTGCTGCGCCACCGCGCGGAAGGCGGTGGCGAAACGGCAGCCGAGGGAGGCGGCCGTGGGGTACGCCATGTCGTCCGGGATCGCGACCAGGTTGACGTCGGCGTGGTCGAGGGCGACGTACTCGGCGAAGGCGCCCCAGTGGTGGAAGCCGGGCTGGGTCTGTCGTTCGCAGACCTGCTGGTCGCCCGCCGCGCAGGACGGGCAGGTGCCGCAGGCGCAGACGAACGGGACGGTGACCCGGTCGCCGGGCCGCCACCCGGTCACCCGGGAGCCCACCGACTCGACGATACCGGCGAGTTCGTGCCCGGGCACGTGCGGCAGTGTGACGTCGGGGTCGTGGCCCATCCAGCCGTGCCAGTCACTGCGGCAGAGGCCGGTCGCTTCGACCCGTACGACGACACCGTGCTCCGCGGGTTCCGGGTCGGGTACGTCTCGTACCTCGGCCGACTCCCCGTACCGCTCGAACACCACCGCGCGCATCCCTGCCTCACCTTCGCCGCGTCCAGGCCACCGTTTCCTGCGGAACGCTAGCGCTCGGCGGGAGCCGCCGTTTGGCGGCTGCGGGCCGTCTGTGGCTCGTCGCGCTCCGCGGCGGAGCCGCACGGTGACCCAGCCCCGCGCCCCTTCGCGGGCGCTGGATGCTCGCCCTCGCTCGGACCGAACCGTTCGTGGAGGCTACCTGCAACCGCTGGTGGGCGACCGGCTCGGCCGCGACTGCCCCGGGGAGCCCCGGACGCCGGCCACCCCTGTGCCCCCACCAGTCCACCCGGACTGCGGCCCCCGGCGCATCTGCCTAGAGTGCGGATAAAACGCCCAGCCGCTGTCCGAGGGGACCCCCGTGAGCCACTCCCCGCCTCCCGGCACGCCCAAGGCCCGCATTCCCGGCCCCCAACAGCCGCCACCGCCGTACCCCCGTATCGCCGCGGGTTTGTGGCGGCGCTGCCTGGGCGGAGGGCTCGCCCTGTGGGGGCTGACCGCGTGGGTCACGTACGAGACGCGGATCAGCATGCTGCTGCCGACGCTGATCCTGCTCGGCAGCTTTCTCGTACCGGTCGCCTTCGTGCTGTGGGCGTACGAGCGGCACGGCCGTGACCTGGGCGTCAGCGCGATCCTCGGCTGTTTCCTGGCCGGCGGGGCCCTCGGCGTGCTCGGCGCCTCGCTGACGGAGTCGTATCTGCAGCACCCCTCGCTGGCGATGTTCGTCGAGGTCGGCCTGGTCGAGGAGGCCGCCAAGCTCGGGGCACTGGTGTTCGCGCTGCGCCGGCAGCCGGCCGTCCGCGGGCTGCGCGCCGGACTGGTGCTCGGCGCGGCCGTCGGCTTCGGCTTCGCCGCCCTGGAGAGCGCCGGGTACGCCTTCAACGCCGCCGTCTCCACCGAGGGCGTCGATCTGCGCGCCCTGCTGGAGACGGAGATCCCGCGCGGGCTGCTCGCCCCCTTGGGGCACGGACTGTGGACCGCGATCACGGGCGGTGCACTGCTGTCCCGGCGCCGTCTGAACGGGCACTTCCGCGTCTCCGCGCCGGTCGTCGGCACCTGCCTGGCCGTGTCCCTGCTGCACGCGCTGTGGGACTGCACGCACGGCATCGCGCTCTGGGTGGTCGCCCGGCTGACCGGCATCGGACCGGAGACGCAGCTGATCACACCGGGGTACCTCGTCCGGCCGAGCGCCGGGCGGGAACACCTGTTCACGCTGTTCTCGGTCGGCGGGCTGGCGCTGGTAGCCCTGGCCGGGATCGGCTGGGTGCGGTCGCTGGCGCGCCGGGACCCCTCTTGGTGAGTACCCCCTAGGGGTATAGTGTGGAGAGCGTGGGGTTCCCTCGCGGGCCCCACCGGCCCCACACGCCTCGACAAGGAGTAACGACATGACCGCCCACACCGACACCCCGGGCTCCGTCACCACCGTCTACAAGGTGACCGGCATGAGCTGTGGCCACTGCGAGGGCAGCGTCTCCGGCGAGATCTCCCAGATCCCGGGCGTCAGCTCGGTGAAGGCCGTCGCGTCCACCGGCGAGGTGACCGTCGTCTCCGAGGCCCCGCTGGACGACGAGGCCGTGCGCGCCGCCGTGGACGAGGCCGGCTTCGAGCTGGCCGGCAAGGCCTGATCACCCCTGCGCTCCCCCCAATCTCCCGACCGGGCCGTGCCGACCAGCTGATACTGGCTCCGTACGGTCCGGTCCGATGTCTGGAGTCCGGACATGACCAGCACCACCGCAGAGACAGCCATAACCACTGGTGAGACCTCCGACGTAGAGCTGCTCATCGGCGGGATGACCTGCGCCTCCTGCGCCGCCCGGGTGGAGAAGAAGCTCAACCGGATGGAGGGCGTCAGCGCCACCGTCAACTTCGCCACGGAGAAGGCGAAGGTCACGTACGGCGCGGGCGTCGAGGTCGCCGACCTGATCGCCACCGTGGAGAAGACGGGCTACACCGCCGAGGAGCCCGCACCGCCGGAGCCCGAACCCGGGACGGCGACCCCGGAGACCGCCGGTCAGGACCCCGAACTCGGCGCCCTGCGGCACCGCCTGCTCGTCTCCGCGCTGCTCGCCACGCCCGTGGTGCTGCTCGCGATGGTCCCGGCCCTGCAGTTCTACAACTGGCAGTGGCTCTCCCTGACGCTCGCCGCGCCGGTCGTCGTCTGGGGCGGATGGCCCTTCCACCGGGCCGCCTGGACCAACCTCCGGCACGGCGCCGCCACCATGGACACCCTGGTCTCGGTCGGCACGCTGGCCGCGTTCGGCTGGTCGCTCTGGGCGCTGTTCTTCGGTGACGCGGGCATGCCCGGCATGCACGACGAGTTCCGTCTCACCGTCTCGCGGATGGACGGCGCCTCCACCATCTACCTGGAGGTCGCCGCCGGAGTCGTCGCGCTGATCCTGCTCGGCCGCTATCTGGAGGCCCGCTCCAAGCGCCGCGCGGGCGCGGCCCTGCGGGCCCTGATGGAGCTGGGCGCCAAGGACGTCGCCGTACTGCGCGATGGGCGTGAGGTGCGCGTTCCGGTGGCGGATCTGGCCGTCGGCGACCGGTTCGTCGTACGGCCCGGAGAGAAGATCGCCACCGACGGCACGGTGGCCGAGGGCCTCTCCGCGGTGGACGCGTCCATGCTGACCGGCGAGTCGGTGCCGGTGGACGTCGGCCCCGGCGACCGGGTCACCGGCGCCACGGTTAACGCGGGCGGACGGCTCGTCGTCGAGGCGACCCGGGTCGGCGCCGACACCCAGCTCGCCCGGATGGCGAAGCTGGTGGAGGACGCGCAGAACGGCAAGGCCGAGGTGCAGCGGCTCGCCGACCGCATCTCCGCGGTGTTCGTGCCCGTCGTCATGCTCATCGCGGTCGGCACGTTCGGCGTCTGGCTGGGCGTCACCGGGGACACGGTCGCCGCGTTCACCGCCGCCGTCGCCGTGCTGATCATCGCCTGCCCCTGCGCGCTGGGCCTGGCCACGCCGACCGCGCTGATGGTCGGCACCGGGCGCGGCGCCCAGCTCGGCATCCTCATCAAGGGCCCCGAGGTACTGGAGTCCACCCGCCGCGTCGACACGGTCGTCCTCGACAAGACCGGCACCGTCACCACCGGCCGGATGACCCTCCAGGCGGTGTACGTCGCCGACGGCGAGGACGAGAAGGAGCTGCTGCGGCTCGCCGGTGCCCTGGAGCACGCCTCCGAGCACCCCGTCGCCCGCGCGATCGCCGCCGGTGCGGAGGAACGCGCCGGGGCGCTGCCCCCGGTCGAGCACTTCGGGAACGTGCCCGGACGGGGCGTACACGGGCGCGTGGACGGCCGTGAGGTGGCCGTGGGGCGCCTGTACGACCAGCTGCCGCAGGAGCTGGCCCGCGCGGCACGCGAGGCCGAGCAGGAGGGCCGTACGGCCGTCGTGGCCGGCTGGGACGGGCGGGCCCGCGGGGTCCTCGCCGTCGCCGACGCGATCAAGGAGACCAGCGCCGAGGCGGTGCGCGAGCTGCGCGCGCTGGGCCTGAGGCCGGTGCTGCTCACCGGGGACAACCGCACGGTCGCCGAGGCGGTCGCGAAGAGCGTCGGGATCGACTCCGGGGACGTGTTCGCCGAGGTCCTCCCCGAGGACAAGGTGGACGTCGTACGACGGCTGCAGCGCGAGGGGCGGGCCGTGGCGATGGTCGGTGACGGCGTGAACGACGCGGCCGCGCTGGCCACCGCCGACCTGGGCCTCGCCATGGGCACCGGCACGGACGCGGCGATCGAGGCCGGCGACCTGACCCTCGTCCGCGGCGATCTGCGGGTCGCCGCCGACGCCATCCGGCTGTCCCGGCGGACGCTGGCCACCATCAAGGGCAACCTGGTGTGGGCCTTCGGCTACAACGTGGCCGCGCTGCCGCTGGCCGCCGCCGGGCTGCTCAACCCGATGATCGCCGGCGCGGCGATGGCCTTCTCCTCGGTCTTCGTCGTGACCAACAGCCTGCGGTTGCGCCGCTTCCGCTGAAGTCCCGTGGGGTTACCGGCGGTTCGCGGTGACCGAAGTAAGAGACCCCCTAGAGTCCGGCGCGAGCCTCACATAAGCTCTTCACAAGGCTCGCGCATCTTCCTTACGCTTGGGCTCCGATCGTCGTATCGGGGCTCTTGCGCACCTAAAGGACATATGCAAGAGACGCAGATCACAGTGATGCGAACGTAACCATCGAAGGGGTTCGAAGGTCTAAGTTGGCGATGTCAGAACAGCGTCTTGGGGGGCGCTGACTGACATCTGGGGATGTCTTGGGGGACTTCCTCAGAGATGCGTTGCCGGGGCACGCGCGCCGGGAAGCTTTGAGCGGCCCTCCCTGCGTGCGTTGTCCCGGCAGATCGCAGCGCATCACTGGAGCAGGAGGAGTTTTGCTCATTCTGCTCGAAGACAGCGATTCAGGCGCTGTCCTCTCCGGGCGCCCGGCCGGATCCCGTGGGGGGAATCCGCACCGGGACATGGGAAGGCGCCCTGGTCGTCGGCCCGTGGGGGGACCGGCGCCTCAGGGCGCCTTCCGCTTTTTCTTCGCTTGCCAGCGCTGATTCAGGGCCCGCCGCCCGGGCAGGCCCTGCCACTCAGCGCGCTCAGCGCTCCTCGACCGGCACGAAGTCGCGCTCGACGACGCCCGTGTAGATCTGGCGCGGGCGGCCGATGCGGGAGCCCGGCTCCTTGATCATCTCGGTCCACTGGGCGATCCAGCCCGGCAGGCGGCCGAGGGCGAAGAGGACCGTGAACATCTCGGTCGGGAAGCCCATGGCGCGATAGATCAGGCCGGTGTAGAAGTCGACGTTCGGGTAGAGGTTGCGCGAGACGAAGTAGTCGTCGGAGAGCGCGTGCTCCTCCAGCTTCAGCGCGATGTCCAGCAGCTCGTCGGACTTGCCGAGCGCGGAGAGGACGTCGTGCGCGGCGGCCTTGATGATCTTGGCGCGCGGGTCGAAGCTCTTGTAGACCCGGTGGCCGAAGCCCATCAGACGGACGCCGTCCTCCTTGTTCTTCACCTTGGTGATGAAGGAGTCGACGTCGCCGCCGCCCGCCTGGATGCCTTCCAGCATCTCCAGCACGGACTGGTTGGCGCCGCCGTGCAGGGGGCCCCACAGCGCGCTGATGCCGGCCGAGATCGAGGCGAACATGTTGGCCTGCGAGGAGCCGACCAGGCGGACCGTGGAGGTCGAGCAGTTCTGCTCGTGGTCGGCGTGCAGGATCAGCAGCTTGTCCAGCGCCGAGACGACGACCGGGTCCAGCTCGAACTCCTGCGCCGGCACCGAGAAGGTCATGCGCAGGAAGTTCTCGACGTAGCCGAGGTCGTTGCGCGGGTAGACGAACGGGTGACCGATCGACTTCTTGTACGCGTACGCCGCGATCGTCGGAAGCTTGGCGAGCAGGCGGATCGTGGAGAGGTCGCGCTGGCGCTCGTCGAACGGGTTGTGGCTGTCCTGGTAGAAGGTGGACAGCGCCGACACGACCGAGGACAGCATGGCCATCGGGTGGGCGTCGCGCGGGAAGCCCTTGTAGAAGTTCTTGACGTCCTCGTGCAGCAGGGTGTGCCGCGTGATGTCGTTCTTGAACGTCGAGAGCTCGTCGACGGTGGGCAGCTCGCCGTTGATCAGCAGGTACGCCACCTCGAGGAAGGTGGAGCGCTCGGCCAGCTGCTCGATGGGGTAGCCGCGGTAGCGGAGGACGCCCGCCTCGCCGTCGAGGTACGTGATGGCGGATTTATAGGCGGCCGTGTTGCCGTATCCGCTGTCCAGGGTCACCAGACCGGTCTGGGCGCGGAGCTTCCCGATGTCGAAGCCCTTGTCGCCGACGGTGCTGTCGACCACCGGGTAGGTGTACTCGCCGTCGCCGTACCGCAGTACTACAGAGTTGTCGCTCACGTCTTCCCTCACCGACGTAGTGCCTCATCTTCGAGGTGCCCTGACTGTCTCTACCATCCCCCATTTGGCTCAGGAGAGTGCACTCGGGGTCGACCATTGGGCCTATTGGCGGCACTCAGTGCCGCCAACCTGCTCATCCTGCCCCCTCCGAACGGCATCTGGAAGTGCTCTGTGACCTTCACGACTCGTTTGATCGATCATTTTTTGTGATGCGGTCCGGCGCCCCAGGTCAGGGGCGGTCAGCGGCCGCGAAGTCTGAAGTCCAGTGCCGTACAGCGCCGGCCCGCCGACACCGTGCGCACCGCCTGTCCGATCGCCTTGCGTGAACCGACGAGGACGACCAGTCGTTTCGCCCGTGTCACCGCCGTATACAACAGGTTCCGCTGAAGCATCATCCATGCCCCCGTCGTGACGGGGATCACCACGACGGGATATTCGCTTCCCTGCGACCGATGGATGGTGACCGCGTACGCGTGTGCCAGTTCGTCCAGTTCATCGAATTCGTACGGAACCTCCTCGTCCTCGTCCGTCAGCACCGTGAGCCGCTGGTCGACCGGATCGAGCGAGGTGACGACACCCACGGTGCCGTTGAAGACACCGTTCTTCCCTTTCTCGTAATTGTTGCGAATCTGGGTGACCTTGTCGCCGACGCGGAAGACCCGGCCGCCGAACCGCTTCTCGGGCAGATCGGGCCGGCCGGGGGTGATGGCCTGCTGGAGCAGGCCGTTCAGCACGCCGGCACCGGCCGGGCCCCGGTGCATGGGGGCCAGGACCTGGACGTCCCGGCGCGGGTCGAGCCCGAACTTGGCCGGGATCCGACGGGCGGCCACGTCCACGGTGAGCCGGCCGGCCTCCTCCGTGTCGTCCTCCACGAAGAGGAAGAAGTCCTTCATCCCGTCGGTGAGCGGATGCTGCCCGGCGTTGATCCGGTGCGCGTTGGTGACGACACCGGACTGCTGGGCCTGCCGGAAGACCCGGGTGAGCCGGACGGCGGGGATGGGGCTGCCGTCGGCGAGCAGGTCACGGAGGACCTCGCCGGCGCCGACGCTGGGCAGCTGGTCGACGTCCCCGACGAAGAGCAGGTGTGCGCCGGGTGGCACGGCCTTGACCAGCTTGTTGGCGAGCAGGAGGTCCAGCATGGAGGCCTCGTCGACGACCACGAGGTCCGCGTCGAGCGGCCGGTCCCGGTCGTAGGCGGCGTCGCCACCCGGCTTCAGCTCCAGCAGCCGGTGGACGGTGGAGGCCTCGGCACCGGTCAGCTCGGACAGTCGCTTGGCGGCACGCCCGGTGGGGGCCGCGAGCAGCACCTTGGCGCGCTTGGCCCGGGCCAGCTCCACGATCGAGCGGACGGTGAAGGACTTGCCACAGCCGGGACCGCCGGTGAGGACGGCGACCTTCTCGGTGAGCGCCAGCTTCACGGCGGCTTCCTGCTCCGGGGCGAGCTCGGCGCCGGTACGGCCCTTCAGCCAGTCGAGGGCCTTGCCCCAGTCGACGCCCCGGAAGCCGGGCATACGGTCCTGGTCCGTGCGCAGGAGACGGAGGAGCTGGGAGGAGAGAGAGAGTTCGGCTCGGTGGAAGGGGACCAGGTAGACGGCCGTGACGGGTTCGGAGTCGTCGCCGCCGTCCGGACCGGGGACCTTCTCCCGTACGACGCCCGGGTCCTCCCGTACGGCTCCCGGGTCGCCGCCGTCCTCCGTGGGTTCGGCCAGCTCGGCGAGGCACTCGATGACAAGCCCGGTGTCGACGGCGAGGAGCTTCACCGCGTCGGAGATCAGCCGCTCCTCGGGGAGGAAACAGTGCCCCTGGTCGGCGGACTGGGACAGTGCGTACTGCAGCCCGGCTTTCACCCGCTCCGGGCTGTCGTGCGGGATACCGACGGACTGGGCGATCTTGTCGGCGGTGAGGAAGCCGATGCCCCAGACGTCGGAGGCGAGGCGGTAGGGATGGTTCTTGACGACGGAGATCGACGCGTCGCCGTACTTCTTGTAGATCCGCACGGCGATGGAGGTGGACACCTCGACGGTCTGGAGGAAGAGCATGACCTCCTTGATCGCCTTCTGCTCCTCCCAGGCGTCGGCGATCTTCTTCGTCCGCTTGGGACCGAGACCGGGGACCTCGATGAGCCGCTTGGGCTCCTCCTCGATGATCCGGAGGGTGTCGAGCCCGAAATGCTGGGTGATCCGGTCGGCGAAGACGGGTCCGATGCCCTTGACGAGGCCGGACCCGAGGTAACGCCGGATGCCCTGGACGGTGGCGGGCAGGACGGTCGTGTAGTTCTCGACGTGGAACTGCTTGCCGTACTGGGGGTGCGAGCCCCAGCGGCCCTCCATGCGCAGCGACTCCCCGACCTGGGCACCGAGCAGCGCACCGACCACCGTGAGGAGGTCACCGCCGCCTCTTCCCGTGTCGACCCGGGCGACCGTGTAGCCGTTCTCCTCATTGGCGTACGTGATGCGTTCGAGCACGCCTTCCAGCGTCGCGAGCCGCCGTTCGCCCGTCTGGGTCCCCGCCTGTTGAGCCATGATCCGACGGTACCGGTGGGGTGTGACAGGGGGTGAGGTGGGCGCCCTGGATGGGGTCGAGAGGGATTGGCTCGGTGGCTGGACAGAGGGGGGTGGGCGGGGTTCGATGTGGGGCCGGGTTCGATGTGGGGCGCAGGGCGGTCGGCCAGGGGGCTGTCGTGGATGGTGCGGGGGACGGGACTGTCGTGGGTAGTGCACCGCCGCTCGTCCGGATCGTTGCCGCTGAGCTCGGGGAGGAATTGACGGGGATCCTGGTGGGGGCGGCCGCGGACGTACTGGTCTTCGCCACCGTCGACGATCTGAGACTCTCCGGCACCGCGGGGCGTGTGCAGGTCGTCGGCCTTGGCGTCCTGACGCTGCTGTGGGCGGTCAACTTCCTGGTGGCCCGGCCGCGTCGGTTGCGTGCCTTCAGCTCCGCCGTGGCGGTCCAGGACACGTCGGTGCTGGGGCAGGCCGAGGAGCGGACGCGGCAGCTGCGGCGGGGGTGCGTTCGTGTGGCGGTCTTGGTCATCCTGGTGACCTTGGGCGGCGTCTTTCTGATCCGCCTCCCGCTGTTGGGCCTGAGCGTTCAGCTGATGCTGATCCTCGGTCTCATCCACACCTGGCGGACCGCTGTTTGGTGGGAGCGCCGGCACGGTGTCCATCTGTGGAGGCCGGCGCTGTCCTCCGTGGGGCGTGAGAAGTGGCGTGGCTCGCCGTATTACGTGACGGTGGCTACGGCCGGGGGTCGAGGACCGGCGGACTTGTTCCAGATGGAGTGAGCAAGTGGCTTTGGGCGGCTCGCTTCTCGGGACAGTGTCGTGCTTCCGCGAGAGAAGCGAGCGAGCGGCCCGGAAGGGCGGCGGGCCTGGGCGGTACCGGGCCCTTGCGTTGGCTGGATGCGTGGGTATCACGAAGGCCGTGAGGGCGATCGGCGGATTTGTTCCAACTGCCTTTGGCGGAGCCCCCGGTAGGCCGCCTTTCCTCGCTGCGGGCCTGGAACAGAGCTGCCCATCAGTGTCGCCCCTGACGCGCTCCATGTGCCGAGCCTTCGCGCCGCTGCCCGCCAAGGCCGCCCTCGCGCGCGCCCCGCGGCGCCTGGTCTCACGGGTCACGATTAGGTTTCGGACAACCTTCAACCTCTTGCCTCCTCGCATGTAATCGTTTCCAATCCTTCCTACGGCGTGGATGTAATCGTTTCCACGCCGCACTGATCTCAGGAGTCTCACGAGGAGGTGAGCCGGTGATGGCGAGTATCAAGGACGTCGCCGCCGCGGCCGGGGTCTCCGTCGCCACGGTCTCGCGCGTCCTGAACGCGCACCCGTCGGTCAGCGCCGACGCGCGCACGCGCGTGCTGGCCGCCGTCGAGGCGCTCGGGTACCGGCCCAATGCCGTCGCCCGGTCCCTGCGCACCGACCAGACCCACACCCTCGGGCTCGTCATCAGCGATGTGCTGAATCCCTACTTCACCGAGCTGGCCCGTTCCGTGGAGGAAGAGGCCCGCGCGCTCGGGTACAGCGTGATCATCGGCAACGCCGACGAGCGGCCGGATCTGCAGGACCATCACGTACGGAATCTGCTGGAACGGCGGATCGACGGGCTGCTTGTCTCGCCTACCGACGGCGGCTCTCCGCTCATGCTCGACGCCGCCCGCGCCGGGACCCCGATGGTGTTCGTGGACCGGTGGATCCCGGGGGTCGACGTGCCCGTCGTACGGGCCGATGGGCAGGCTGCCATACGGGATCTGGTCGCGCATCTGTACGCGCTCGGGCACCGGCGGCTCGCGATCATCGCGGGGCCCGCCGCCACCACGACCGGCAGCGAGCGTGTCCAGGCCTTCCGGGAGGCCATGGGCGAGTACGGGCTTCCGCTTCCGGACGCCTACATAGGCCAGGGCGACTTCCAGGCCGAGAGCGGGCGGCGGGTCACCGAGGGGTTTCTGGACCTGGCTCAGCCGCCGGAGGTCGTCTTCGCCGCCGACAATCTCATGGCACTCGGTGCCCTGGACGCCGTTCGCGCGCGTGGGCTGCGCGTACCGGACGACATCGCGCTGGCCGCGTTCGACGACATCCCCTGGTTCGTGCACACCGATCCGCCCGTCACCGCGATCGCCCAGCCGACCGGTGAGCTGGGGCGGGCCGCCGTACGCGCCCTGGTCGACCGCATCGAGGGGCGGGCGGCCGTGTCCGTCACCCTCACCGCCCGGCTCGTCGTGCGCCGCTCGTGCGGTGCGCCCGGCCCAGCTGTGCAACCCCCCACGCAGTTCCCCTCCCCAGTGCAAAGGAGCACGTCGTGAGCAACCCGGACGAGTTGCTGCGTATCGAGGGCATACGCAAGACCTTCCCCGGCGTGGTCGCGCTCGACGGCGTCGACTTCGATCTGCGCCGGGGTGAGGTCCATGTGCTGCTCGGTGAGAACGGCGCCGGCAAGAGCACGCTCATCAAGATGCTCTCCGGGGCCTATGCGCCCGACGGCGGTCGGATTCGCGTCGGCGGTCAGGAGGTGCGCATTCATGGCGCGCAGGACGCCGAGCGGCTCGGTATCGCCACCATTTACCAGGAGTTCAATCTCGTTCCCGATCTGACCGTCGCCGAGAACATCTTTCTCGGGCGGCAGCCGCGGCGCTTCGGGTTGATCGACCGGAAGCGGATGGAGGCCGACGCCGAGGTGCTGCTCGCGCGCGTCGGCGTCAACGTCTCCCCACGCGCGCGTGTGCGTGAACTCGGCATCGCGCGGCTGCAGATGGTCGAGATAGCCAAGGCGCTCAGCCTGGACGCGCGCGTGCTCATCATGGACGAGCCGACCGCCGTGCTCACCTCGGAGGAGGTCGAGAAGCTCTTCGGCATCGTGCGGTCGTTGCGGGAGGACGGCGTCGGGATCGTCTTCATCACGCATCATCTGGAGGAGATCGCCGCCCTTGGGGACCGGGTCACCGTCATCCGGGACGGCAGGAGTGTGGGGCAGGTGCCCGCCTCGACCCCCGAGGACGAGCTCGTACGGCTCATGGTCGGGCGGTCCATCGAGCAGCAGTATCCGCGGCAACGGCCAGAGAAGGGTGCCGCGTTGCTCAGTGTCGAGGGGCTCACCCGTGATGGTGTCTTCCACGACGTGAGCTTCGAGGTGCACGCCGGTGAGGTCGTCGGCATCGCGGGGCTGGTGGGCGCGGGCCGTACCGAGGTGGTGCGGGCCGTGTTCGGAGCGGATCCGTACGACGGCGGGGTCGTCAAGGTTTCCGGCGCCGAGCTCAAACGGCATGACGTGAACGCCGCGATGGCCGCCGGGATCGGGCTCGTGCCGGAGGACCGCAAGGGGCAGGGGCTGGTGCTGGACGCCTCCGTCGAGGAGAACCTCGGGCTCGTGACCATGCGGTCCGCGACCCGGGCCGGGCTCGTCGACCACAAGGCGCAGCATGCCGCCGCCGAGCGCATCGCCGGGCAGCTGGGCGTGCGGATGGCGGGGCTGGGGCAGCACGTACGGACCCTGTCCGGCGGCAATCAGCAGAAGGTCGTCATCGGCAAGTGGCTGCTGGCCGACACCAAGGTGCTGATCCTCGACGAGCCGACGCGTGGCATCGACGTCGGCGCCAAGGTCGAGATCTACCAGCTCGTCAATGAACTCACCGCTCAAGGTGCCGCCGTGCTCATGATCTCCAGCGATCTGCCGGAGGTGCTCGGCATGAGCGACCGGGTGCTGGTGATGGCCCAGGGCCGGATCGCCGGTGAACTCGCGGCCGCCGAGGCCACCCAGGACGCCGTCATGGCGCTCGCCGTCTCCACCCCCACCATCCAGAAGGAGGCCACCCGTGGCCACTGACACGCTCAAGAGCCGGGCGGGCGCGAGTGGCGCCCCCGCCCCGGGCGGCCTCCGCCGGCTGCTCCTCGACAACGGCGCGCTCACCGCGCTGATCGTCCTCGTCATCGCGCTGTCGGCGCTGTCCGGGGACTTCCTGACGACCGACAACCTGCTCAACATCGGCGTGCAGGCGGCCGTGACGGCCATCCTCGCCTTCGGTGTGACCTTCGTGATCGTCTCGGCGGGCATCGATCTGTCGGTCGGGTCCGTGGCCGCGCTGTCGGCGACCGTGCTCGCCTGGAGCGCCACGCAGCACGGGGTGCCGGTGGCGGTCGCGGTTCTGTTCGCCGTCGCCACGGGTGTCGTCGCGGGCCTGGTGAACGGTTTCCTCATCGCCTACGGCAAGCTGCCGCCGTTCATCGCGACGCTGGCCATGCTGTCGGTGGGCCGTGGTCTCGCCCTGGTGATCTCCCAGGGCTCCCCCATCGCCTTCCCGGACTCGGTCTCGCACCTCGGGGACACGCTCGGCGGGTGGCTGCCGGTGCCGGTGCTGGTCATGGTCGTGATGGGGCTGATCGCCGCGCTCGTGCTGGGGCGGACGTACATCGGCCGCTCGATGTACGCGATCGGCGGCAACGAGGAGGCCGCGCGGCTGTCCGGGCTGCGGGTGAAGAAGCAGAAGCTCGCGATCTACGCGTTGTCCGGCATCTTCGCGGCCGTCGCGGGCATCGTGCTGGCCTCCCGGCTGTCCTCGGCACAGCCGCAGGCCGCCGACGGCTACGAGCTGGACGCGATCGCGGCGGTCGTCATCGGCGGAGCCTCGCTCGCGGGCGGCACCGGCAAGGCGTCCGGCACGCTGATCGGCGCGCTGATCCTGGCGGTGCTCCGCAACGGCCTCAACCTGCTGAACGTCTCGGCCTTCTGGCAGCAGGTCGTGATCGGTGTCGTCATCGCGCTGGCGGTGCTGCTGGACACCGTGCGCCGCAAGGCCGGAGCGACTCCGGTGGCGTCCGGGACGGGCGGGCCCAAGGGCAAGCAGGCGGCGACGTACGCCCTCGCGGCCGTCGTCACCGTGGCGATCGTCGGCGCGACCTCCTTCCTGCACGGCGGGTCCTCGTCCTCCACGACCCCGAAGATGGGCCTGTCGCTGTCCACCCTCAACAACCCGTTCTTCGTGCAGATCCGGGCCGGCGCCCAGGCCGAGGCGAAGAAGCTGGGCGTGGACCTGACCGTGACCGACGCCCAGAACGACGCCTCCCAGCAGGCCAACCAGCTGCAGAACTTCACCAGTTCCGGCCTGGGCGCGATCATCGTCAACCCGGTGGACTCGGACGCGGCGAGCAACTCGGTCAAGGCCGCCGACAAGGCGAAGATCCCGGTGATCGCCGTCGACCGGGGCGTGAACAAGGCCGACGTGAACGCCCTGGTGGCCTCCGACAACGTGGCGGGCGGTGAGCTGGCCGGGAAGACCATCGCCGAGAAGCTCGGCGGCAAGGGCAAGATCGTGATCCTGCAGGGCCAGGCGGGCACGTCGGCGGCCCGGGAGCGCGCGCAGGGCTTCGCGCAGGGCCTGAAGGCCTACCCCGGCATCCAGGTGGTGGCCCAGCAGCCGGCCGACTTCGACCGCACCAAGGGCCTCGACGTGATGTCGAACCTGCTCCAGGCCCACCCCGACGTCCAGGGCGTCATCGCCGCCAACGACGAGATGGCCCTCGGCGCGGTCAAGGCGCTCGGTTCCAAGGCCGGCAAGTCAGTCCAGGTCGTCGGTTTCGACGGCACCCCGGACGGGCTGACGGCGGTGAGGAACGGCACGCTGTACGCGTCGGTCGCCCAGCAGCCGACGCAGTTGGGGAAGATCGCCGTGGACAACGCGCTGAACGCGGTCCAGGGCAAGAAGGTGGAGCCGACGGTGAAGGTAGCGGTGAAGGTGGTCACGAAGGACAACGTGGCCGGTTTCAGCGGCTGACAACGGGTGAGGCCGGGCGGGCGGCCGTACACCATGGGGCACCCGGCATGGGGCACCATGGGTGACGGTCGCCCGCCCGGGTCGTCTCTGGGAGTCATGGGGAGTCAACTGATGTACGACTACGACCTGTTGGTCGTGGGTTCGGCCAACGCCGACCTGGTGATCGATGTCGAGCGGCGGCCGGCCGCCGGCGAGACGGTGCTCGGCGGCGACCTGGCCGTCCATCCGGGCGGCAAGGGCGCCAACCAGGCGGTCGCCGCCGCCCGGCTCGGCGCGGGTACGGCCCTGCTGGCCCGGGTCGGCGACGACGGCCACGGCCGGCTGCTGCTGGACTCCCTGCACGAGGCCGGCGTCGACACGGTCGGCGTGCTGGTGGGCGGGGCGCCGACGGGGGTGGCGCTGATCACCGTGGACCCCTCGGGGGACAACAGCATCGTGGTGTCGCCCGGCGCCAACGCCCGCCTCACCCCCGCGGACATCCGGGCGGCGGTGAGCCTGTTCCTCGCCTCCCGGGTGGTGTCGGCGCAGCTGGAGATCCCGCTGGAGACGGTCGTGGAGGTGGTACGGAACCTGTCCCCGGACAGCCGTTTCGTGCTGAACCCGTCCCCGCCGCGGCCCCTTCCGACGGAGGTGCTCGCGGCCTGCGACCCGCTGATCGTCAACGAGCACGAGGCCCGGGTGATCCTCGGGGCGGCCTGTGTGAGCGAGGACCCTGCGGACTGGGCGCGGCTGTTGCTGGCCAAGGGTCCGCGCTCGGTGGTGGTGACGCTGGGCGCGGAGGGGGCGCTGGTGTGCGCCTCCTCGGAGGTGACGCGGGTGGCGTCGGTGAAGGTGGACGCGGTGGACACGACAGGTGCCGGGGACGCGTTCACCGCGGCGCTGGCCTGGAAGCTGGGCACGGGCGCGGATCTGCCGGAGGCGGCGGCCTACGCGGCCCGGGTCGGCGCGGCGGCCGTGACGAAGCGGGGCGCGCAGGAGTCGTATCCGACGGCGGAGGAGGTCGAGGCGCTGTGAAGAAGGCGGGGATCCTCAACCGCCATCTGTCCGGTGCCCTCGCCGAGCTGGGGCACGGGGACGGGGTGCTGGTGTGCGACGCGGGTATGCCGATCCCGGACGGGCCGCGCGTGGTGGACCTGGCGTTCCGCGCCGGGGTGCCGTCGTTCGCGGAAGTGCTGGACGGTCTGCTGGCCGAGCTCGTGGTGGAGGGCGCCACGGCGGCGGAGGAGCTGAGCGGCCGCAATCGAGCCCTGCTGGAGGGCCACTTCCCGGGGCTCTCCCTGGTCCCGCACGAGCGCCTGAAGGAGTTGTCGGCGGGCGCACGGCTGGTCGTCCGCACGGGTGAGGCGCGGCCGTACGCGAATGTGCTGCTGCGCTGCGGCGTGTTCTTCTGAGGCCGTACGACTTCTGAGGCCCGTACGACTTCGAGGGGGCGGGGGGGGGGGGGGGGCCGCCCCCCCCCCCCCCGGGGGGGGGGGCGC